>JBGOVN010000275.1:0-3050 GCA_041478155.1 Bacteroidota bacterium
GGGTCATGAGGTATCCCCAACCTTCCGGGACCGGGATTAATCCCGGTCCTGAGGATCAACCACGGAGAAAAGCATGAAACGAAACATCTACTCATTTGTCATCATCAGCGCGCTCGCGGTCGTCGGCCTCAGGAGCGAGCTCGTCGCCCAGATCCCTCAATCCCCCCCTCTTCCCTTCCTGAGGGTTCCGCGCATCAGTCAGGGAGCAAAAGTTACCCAGGTTGTCGGGCTGAGCGAGCTGACGATTTTCTACCATCGTCCCGGAGTAAAGGGGCGCGCGATATTCGGGACGGGGAATCTCCTTCCGTACGACACCCTCTGGAGAGCCGGAGCAAACGAGCCGACGCTCTTTACGTTCAGCGACGATGTCACAATCGCGGGGAAAAAACTTTCGGCAGGTATGTATCGTTTCGTTACGATTCCGGGAAAAGCCGAGTGGACGTGCATTTTTAATTCAGAGGTGAAGAACTGGGGAACGATTTACGATGGGAAGTACGATACTCTCCGGTTCAAAGTTACGCCGGAATCGGGCCCCCACGAAGAATGGCTCTCGTACAGTTTCACCGACCTGACGCCAAGCTCGGCGAAGGTTGTGCTCGCGTGGGAAAAGGTTCGAGTGGGCTTCACGGTCGAGTTCAACACCGTCGGAAAGATTCAAGCATCCGTGGGAACATGGCAAGTGCTGAACTCGGCGGCACGTTTTGCGATCGACAACAAAATGAATTGGAACGAAGCGATGGTGTGGATCGACCGTTCGATCGCACTCGATAAGAACGCGCGCAACCTGCAAACGAAAGCCGAACTGCAAGCCCAGGGGGGAAAGACCCAAGATGCTATCGCGACGGCCGAAGATGCGGTAAAGGTCGGAAAGGCGGGCAACCCGAAGTTCGACTCAAAACCACTTGAGCAGATGATCTCGGATTGGAAAAACGCGAAAGAACCGAAGAAGGGAATGTAAAGAATCGTCGATTGTCCACAGGGGAGACATCGCGTCTCCCCTTTTTTATGTACCACTCATCGACTCAACACATATTCCAGAAAATGAATTAACTCAAATTCAATCCCGGACCAGGATTCATCCCAATCCGGGATTTGCGTCACATCTCGGAGGCAAGCATGAACTCAATCCCAGTAGTAGCACAGTATTTCATAGGGACAATCGCGGCGACGATGTCGGGCATCATCTATTGGCAGATCATTGAAAATCTTCAGCCCAAGCGACTAGAGCCGAGGAGGTTTGAGAAACTCTGGCTCGCGGCGCTTCTTTCGGTGCTGATCACCCCTCTCGGCGCCTGGTTTGTTGCTAGCAGCATTAAGATGCGAAGGATGGCTCGAGAGATCAAATCGCAGGATCGGATAGGAGATAGGAAGTAGGAGTTAGAAGCTAGTCAAACCGGCCACCGTAGGCGCGAGGGATGAGTCGACGTGTCGGGGTCTGGTTTCCTAGTTCTTTGCGACGACGTACGCATACGCGAGCGTTCCGTCTTTTTGCAGAAACTCAACGACGAGCTCACGCGCAGAAATCCGGAGCCAGTTGAATCCCATATTCGTCGCAGCATAAAAAGCGTCGTCTCTCCACGTCACACTACGATGCGTCGCTCCCCCACCGCTTACAACATAGTTAATTCCTTTAACCGGTTTCTTCATTTCGAGGTGGTGGTCGTGGCCAGCGAGGTAGAGGTCGACCTTGTACTTGAGAAAGACAGGTTCGAGGAGCGCGATCATTCCTTTGTTATCTCCGTGCACACCTCCCGAATACAATGCATGATGGCCTAAAACAATCTTCCAGCGCGCGTTCGATTGCTGGAGTTTTTGGTCTAGCCATTTGAGTTGGATGCGGTAGTCCACCGAATCCACAGCTTGTCCCTCCTCTCGTTCCTCGGTTTTTTCGGCATCAAGAGGCGTTGTATCGAGGCAGAAGAAATCAACGCTGGTGGAGTCATCGACCTGCTGAGTAAATGTGTAGTAGCGTGACGGCATCCGCCAGCGCGCACTGACCTTCGTGTACTCCACTTGCGCCATCGGGTTAGAATAGTAATCGTGATTCCCGAGCACTGCGTAAAACGGCACCTGGAGGCTCGTCGCAGAGTACATCGTCTCGAACTTGTCCTGCCACTGTTCGTCTGTAACCGAGCTGACGCCTGTGGGATAGAAATTGTCGCCGAGGATGAGCACAAAGGAAACAGGGTCGTCCGCAGCCTTCTTCGCCATTCCTTCCGCTACGGCTTTCTGGCCAGCCCGGCCGGTACCCGGGTCTCCCATCGCAAGAAACTGCAGGTACTTAACGTGCGGGTCCCTCGCCGGGACTGTGAATGGCGGAATGGGTTTCGGATTCTTCACGCTGCTCGTCATAACAACATCCTGAAACCACACTCCCACGCCGCAACCATAGAGGAACAATGAGAGGACAATTGGAGCAATGATCGATCGTAGACGATGAGAGGTCATAGGGGGTCAGAGTTTGGTGAGAACATTGTGTCAATCTTCACAGAAAAGACATGACGCGTTACGGTATAAACATTATTTTTTCGGTACAGATGCAGGAAGTGCATCGAGCATTTCCTTTAGATTCGAGATGAGTACGGCGCCGAGCACCATTGCTTCGATCGCCTGGTCGGTCGTGTACTGTGCCTCGACGTCAACCCCGAGGTATTTCATCCCCTGTTGGACGACTCCACCAACGATCGGCACGTTGGTTACCGTTCCGACAACTGCCGTGATCGGCTTGTACTTGTTATTCTTTGTCAACTGCTTCTCGACAAATTCATACGCTTCACGCGACTCGAAGGTCTTGAGATTCGCCGCGTCGGTCAGGTCCACCGTATCTTGTAGATGTCTTGAACTGATGAGCGATCCAGTACTGATATCTGCCCTCGTTTTGAGATCCAGGTCAACCTCAAACACGAGAATATTCCCCTTGAATCGTCGTTTGAGATTTCTCACCCACACGGAATAATCCTCTCCAAAATTCACGATTGACGCCCATTCGGCCTGTTGCAAGTAAGCTCCCAGTCCGGCTTTGGCTAGTTTCAACTTTTCTTTGTCTTCGA
>JBGOVN010000052.1:0-6878 GCA_041478155.1 Bacteroidota bacterium
CGATGTTGTTCAAGTCGTTGATGATTGCGTCCTTATTGGACTGAATGCTCTGAGCGCTGAAGAGACTCAGACCTACGGCGATCGCGATACCGACGATAATAACGCCGAGGATGATTAGGAGAAGTTGCTGTTGGCCCATGACTGATCCTTTCTACTGGGTGAATGGTATTTGTGAGTTAAACTCTGTCCAATATTCTTCAACATCCGTGCCACCCGAGGCATAATGGTGAGGGAAGGGCAACCAGTGCTAATGGGGCGGTTTCTGCCCATGAAGTCCAGGGAGGGCCTTCCTTGGGTGGAAATTAATTCCGATGCAGTCATAATAACCTCACTTCTCTTCTGCGGCTCCCGCTCAGTGCAGTTGGGATGTCTAGGCAGGTTCCTTTGACGCGAGGTGGATGATATCCTGGAGTGTGCGAAGTAGTTTTTCCGCCGTGAACGGTTTGGAGAGGAAAAACTGAACGTTTCTTGCAACGTCTTCGGGAATTGTTTCGCGCGTAGCCATCCCGCTCGATGCGATAATTTTCGAACGGGGATCTATGCGATGAAGCGCCCGGATTGTCGCGTTGCCGTCCATGATTGGCATCATCATGTCGATGACACACGCGACGATCTGTTCGCCGTGTTTTGCGTACAGTGCGACTGCTTCCGCACCGTCCCGGGCGGTGATGACTTTATAGCCGTTCGTCTCGAGTGTCTCTCTCATTACATCGCGTATCGCACTCTCATCATCGACGACAAGGATGAGCTCACCATTTCCGATGCTCAAGGCACGTTCCTCCTCGACAGAATGTGCAATTCCCGTCGAGGGTGTTGCAGGAAGATGGACCTTGAAGGTCGTACCGCTGCCGACCTTGCTGTCGATTGAAATAAATCCATTGTGGGCTTTTACAATGCCGAGGACCGTCGCGAGTCCGAGGCCGGTACCTTTTCCCACTTCCTTCGTCGTAAAGAACGGTTCGAACACCTTGCTGATGATCGTGGGTGAAATGCCGCTTCCCGTATCTGTCACTTCGATGAAGACGTAGGATCCGGGCTTCGCGTCCGGGTCCATCTTGACATACTGTTCGTCCAGAAAAACGTTGGATGCGGCGAGTGTCAGTGTGCCGCCGTTCGGCATCGCGTCGCGCGCGTTTACGCAGAGATTAAGGATAACCTGGTGGACGTGTGTCGGGTCTCCATCGATTGTCCAGATATCCTTTGCGACCGAGGTGACTACTCTTACGGATTTCGGGAATGTCTGGAAGATAATTTTTTTGACATCGTTAAGGATGTGAGCCGGGTGAATGGTCACTCGCTCTCCCTCGATCCCGCGAGCAAACGTCAGGACTTGTTTCACCAGATCGGCGCCCCGTTTTGCAGAAGCCTCGATCATTTTCAACGTCTGTTTCGTACGTTCATCGGCGGCTTTTCGCATCAACGCCTGGACACCAAGGAGGATTGGGCTCAAGATATTGTTGAGGTCATGTGCTATGCCCCCAGCGAGAGTTCCGATACTCTCGATACGTTGGGCACGCAAGAATTGCTGTTCAAGTCCTCTCTTCTCTGTGATATCCGAATTGACGACCAGGATCGATTTCGGCTTTCCCTCCCGGTCCCGCACCAATGTCCAGCGACTCTGAACGATGATACTCTGGCCGGCCTTGTTTTTCTGATGCAACTCGCCCGACCACTCACCAAACTGGAGGACGTTCCGCTGGGGCTCGAGCCACTGAGGAGAGGCCTGGTCGTAGACGAGCTCATTGGCATTCTTACCGATCACCTCCTCTGCTTTCCATCCGTAAAGCTTCTCGGCTCCTTTATTCCAATAGAGAAGCGTGCCTTTAAAGTCGCGAACGCCAATTGCATCGCGTGCTTCGTCGAGCAGTGCTGCTTGTTCGTGCAGTTGGAGGACAGCCTCCTGACGTTCGGTGTCGTCGATCACGTGTCCTTTGATACGGACGAGTTTGTTGTGTTCGTCGAACTCGCCGATGAGGTTTGCAACGACATGGATTCTCTTCCCGTCGGTGCGTACCATTTGTCGGGCTAGGTTGCGAACTCTTCGGTGTTCCGAAAGCCACCGTATATATTCGTTTCTCTCTTCCTGGGAGTTATAGACGGAGTACATATCGGCGCTCATCGCCTCATCCGGAGAACGAAAACCGAAGATGTTGGCGAAGGCAGCATTGCAGGAGAGCAGCTTCCCCTCAGGGGTTGAGATGAAGTATCCTGCCAGGTCTTCTTCGAAAAATTTCCTATAGCGTTCCTCGCTTTCACGAAGAGCTTCTTCGGAACGTTTGCGCTGGATCGCCATCGCAATCTGTTCCGATACGAAAATGAGGATGTTTTTCTCCTCCTCTCCGAACCGGACCCCTTCCGTATAGCTTTGCACGACGAGGACACCGATGGTGTGGTCGCCCGCCCGAAGGGGTACGCCGAGCCAGTCCAACGGCGGTGTGCCGATGACTTCAATTTCGTTCCCTGCGATCAGCTCTTTGAGTGCCTCTGGTGAAGCCAGGAGCGGCGTCTGTGTTCGTAAGACGTATTCCGTCAGCCCTCTGCGTCGTTTTCGAGGTTCAGGTGTGGGATCGCGTTCATCGACAAAATAAGGAAAACTCAACGTTTCACTCGCAGCATCGTAAATCGCGATGTAGATATTCCTCGTCGACATGAGGTCGCCAAGAATTCCGTGAATCACAGGAAAAAGTTCCTGGAGGTTTTCGCTTGAGATCGCCGCGTCCGATATCCGGTACGTTGCGCTCTGTACGCGTTCCGCCCAGAGGCGCGCCGTCACGTCGCGGAAACTCCAGACGCGGCCCCCGATCCGTCGGTCGATCCTTTGAGGTTTCGAATACCGTTCGAAGATACGTTTATCCTTGAATTCGATGATGTCATAGCTTTCCTCTTCGGGGTCGCCATAGAGTTTCCGGACCCGCGCCAGGAATGCTTCCGGGTTCGTAAGCTGTCGAAGGACGTAGCCCAACGCTTCGTCATCGTTACCCGAGGCGAGGACGGATTGGGGGATATTCCACATTTCCGCAAACTGTTTGTTGTAACTGACGATTTTTCCCTTCAGGTCGACGACAAGGATTCCATCGGTTGTCGAATCAAGAGTTGCCGACAGCAGCGAAACCGTCTTACTCAGCTCTTCCTCGGTCCGTTTGCGATCCGTTACGTCGTGGATGATAGAGTAGAGGACTGTCTTCTCGCCGAGTTGCACGGGGTTGGAAAAGATTTCGACGTCACGAATTTCACCCGAGGCAAGGCGGTGCTTGAAGTTAAAGTACAGGCGTTTCTCCGCAACAGCCTTTGCCATTTCCCCGGAGATCAAAGCGGGGGGTAGGACGTTTATGTCTGAAATCTTGAGTTTCTTAAGCTGGTCCCTGGAGTAGCCGTAAAATTTCGAGGCAGCAGGATTGGCATCAAGGATGGCGGTCGTAACCGGGTCGATGATGAGTTGAACGGCGAGGTTCTTGTCAAACATCTGTCGATGCAAGTGGCCGTCCCCGGCTAGATCGTGAAGATGGAGGGGAGCTTTGTCAGCGGGTTTCAATTGAGGGCTGGTACAATGAAGTGAGGGTGAGGACCGGTCAGTGCGAAACAGTTCGTGGCTCTGCGGCGTCAGGCGGATGAAGCTTTGGAGTCGCTATATCGTTCAGCGACCCCTCGTAGTAGAGTACTTCGCCTTCAGTGTCGCGGACAGCGTGAGAATTGAGAAGGACGACGAGGAGCTTTCCGTCCTTCCTTCTGAGGGTGAGCTCATAGTTGTGGACGGCGTCTTCCCGGTCGAGTTTTCGCAGAAGCTGTTTTCGGTCGTCGGGATTTACGGTGAGGTCACGCTGTATATTCACGGATAGGAGCGCTGCCTCCGACTCGTAGCCGAGCATGCGGACCAAAGCCGGGTTGACTGTCAGGAATTCTCCGTCCGGAGTGCTTTGATACATGCCTTGCGGTACATTCTCAACGAGTCTGCGGAATTTCTCCTCCGAAGCGCGCAGTGAAGCTTCCTGCTGAATGCGTTCGGAAATATCGCGGGAAATGACGACTGCCCCCGTAGGATTTCTCTTACGGTCGAAGGTCCAGCAGGCAATTGATTCGAACGAGCACCAGGATCCACCTTTGTGTTTGAACCTGAACTCTGACGTGCGACCCTCAGTCGTAAACAACGCCCGTTGGAGCATCGTCATGACGGCACGCTGGTCGTTCGGGTGGACGAGCGAGAGGAACTCTGTGCGGGCGAGCTCATTCGATGAATACCCGAGGACGTCGCCGAACGAGCGGCTGACATGAACAAAATCGCCCTGGATATCGAGGAGAGAGATGAGGTCGAGGGTGTTTTCGAGGATTAACCGGAACTGCTCGGCGTTGTTGCGGGATGCCTCCTCGGCGCGATGCCGGCGTGTGAACTCGTTCCTGAGTCGCTTCGTGAGCCGTTCAATCTGTCCCGCACTCCGGGCTCCAACGTGCGCAGTCTTCTTTTTTTTCATGGGCTGTCCGAACGTTCTTATTCTATTCCTGCCGGCGGCTGTCAACATGGGGAAGAGCGCCGTTGAAGGAGCAGAGCCTATCGTTTCGACTGGAACCGCTTGCGTCGGTTCTTCAAGTAGTCGACGAATATGAACTCGCCAAGGTTATTGAGCGAGGAGTAGTATGCACGTCCCTGATTCGCTTTCGTAAATTCTTCAACAAAGTTAATGAGATACGGATCCTGCGCGACCATGAAGGTGCTCACGGTAATCTTCTCGCGGCGACATTGTACAGCTTCGTCAAGAGTCTTGTTGACTATCCTCGGGTCGAGGCCAAACGAGTTCTTGTACAGCCGGCCAGCGTCGTCAACGATCGCAGAGGGCTTTCCGTCAGTGACCATGAATATCTGTTTGTTGACATTCCCGGTACGTCGGAGAAGGCTGCGTGCGAGCTGGAGGCCGGCTCTCGTGTTTGTGTGGAACGGACCCACCGTGAGAAATGGGAGTTCGCTGAGGCTAACGATCTTTGCATCGTCGCCAAAGACAACCAGCGCAAGATAGTCTTTCGGGAATTTGATGCGAATGAGTTCAGCAAGCGCGAGCGCAACCTGTTTCGCGGGCGTAATGCGATCTTCTCCATACAGGACCATACTGTGGCTGATATCGAGCATGAGGACCGTCGCGCATGTCGTTTGATGTTCCGTCTCATAGACTTCGAGGTCCTCCTCCTTCAACGAGAACTGGTCGATCCCGTCCCGCTTCATGGCGTTCGTCAATGTTGAAGTCAGGTCGATGTTTGTCGGAACGTCGCCGAAACTCCATTTTTTAGTCTCGCTGAGCCGGTCTACCCCCTTGCCGGTGCTCGGAGTCTCGTGATTGCCCCCCGGCGCTTTTTTGAGCGAGGTGAAAATCTCCCGTAAAGCATCCTGCCGAATCCTCTGGATCCCTCTCGTCGTGACACTCAGCTCTCCGTTCACTTCTTCAATGATCCCCAATTCCTTGAGCTTATTGATAAGCTCTTCTATCGTCAAGGTTTCATCGAAAATGCCGTAGCGCTCGGCGAGTTGGCGCAACCACTCCAGTGCTTCTTCGACGTCGCCGCTCGATTTGACCATCAGGTAGCTGAACAAGGTCATCAGCGACTCGAGTCGCTGCTCGTCGGTCTGTGAATCAGGCAGCCATTTACTGTAGCGAACAAGCATAGCAAATGCGGTGAGAAATCAGTTCTGAGTTGTGAGAATTGAGTTTAAAGTTTCAAGTTGAAGGTTTCAGGTTTGAGGTTTCAGGTTGGAGGTTTGAGGCTATTAGCGGTTAGCTGTAAGTTCCGGCTTTCTGCTTACTCCTTACTGCATTCCTTGCTTTACCTCTCCCTTTGACCTGATTTTTCTTCTTCCTCCTGACTCCTATCTCCTACATCCCTGCTTTTTACATCTCCTCTTCCATCTCTTTCCCTCTTCCCGTAAAAATACTCCCGACGAGGTCCTTATACGTTGTCCGGTGGTCGACTTCATCTTTCGCTATCTTCGAGCATTGGTGGAGTGCGTCGAGAACGAATTCCATTGCGGAGGCCATCTCGTGCTTGTCGGCATCTGCAATCTTAAGATGTTTCTTCGTCACTTCGCGCAGGCCCTTTACTCTGTCCAACTCGCGCGAATATGCTTCCAGGGGGACATCGTCCGAAATTTCGATCGTGTTTCCCTCTTCGAACCACGCCAGGATTTTTGAGTATTCCGACTGGTCGCTCTGTCTCGTGGTCTCAGCCCTTTCCTTTGGCCGGCGCTGCAGCGGGTCAGGAAAATATCGTTGGAAGACTGTCCGGACCGCCTTTCCGACGAGCGCTTTGCTGACTTTCACCGACCCTTCCTGTTCTCCTTCGAAGACGAGCTCGATCTTGCCCGTCATCCCGGGCAGGGCGTGGGGAAGGTCGCAGATGCGCGGAACGATGCAGGGATCGTTAAGCACGATTGCCCGCCGTTCTGCGTTGCTGACAAGATTTTCCATCGAAGAAATTGTGAGCCGGGCGCTTACCCCAGACCTCTGGTCGACGAACTCGCTCTTCCGCGCCTCGAAGGCTGTTTGCTCTATAATCTCACGGAAGTATTGTGGGATCGTGATGCGCTTTCCATTCCTGTGAATCCATGCCTCCTGCTCGGTTATCTTGATCGCATCTTCGATGGAGCGGGGATAGTGCGTCAGGATCTGCGAATCGATTCTGTCTTTGAGCGGCGTGATGAGGTTGCCGCGGTTGGTATAGTCCTCGGGGTTTGCCGTAAACACGATCATGACGTCGAGCGGAATTCGGATGTTGAAACCCCGGATCTGAATATCCTTCTCTTCCATGATGTTAAACAGGCCGACCTGAATGCGCGGCTGCAAGTCCGGGAGTTCGTTGATTGCGAAAATGCCGCGGTTCGTGCGGGGAATGATCCCGTA
>JBGOVN010000312.1:0-2711 GCA_041478155.1 Bacteroidota bacterium
AATATTTCTATTTCAAACCTTCAAGCGTTGTCGTGGGGCTTCTTCGTTCAATCATCCAAGGAGCACGCTGCAACGACGAAGTTCATGGAACAGTTATCGATCAAATCACCTTCAAGCGAGGCCGGTGTTGAAACTCTCAGTGGGGGAAATCGTCAGAAGGTCATCCTCGCACGCTGGCTGTTCACGCGCTCCCGCATACTGTTGTTCGATGAACCGACTGTCGGGATCGATGTCGGCGTAAAGTACGAGATATATCAGCTTCTGCAGAAGCTCGCACAGGAGGGGATTGGCATCATCCTCGTGTCCTCGGATATGCAGGAGCTTCTGGGTATCTGCACACGCATCGCCGTGATGTGTGACGGCAGGATAACCGGTGATCTGTCAAGCAGCGAAGCCACACAGGAAAAAATACTTGCCCTCGCCACTTCGTTCTCATAGACAATGATTCCAACCACAGTGACAAAGTACGGTATCGGTGTGGCCCTTGCGGCCGAGATCGCACTTTTCTCCATCCTCTCACCGTATTTCTTCACCACGGAAAATCTTCTCAACGTCACACTCCAAATTTCAATCACATCAATCATCGCCGTCGGAATGACATTTGTGATCCTTACGGCAGGCATCGACCTTTCCGTCGGATCGCTCGTCGCCCTTGTCGGAGTTATTTCTACGAGCGCGCTCAAGCTCCCTTCTTCGTTTTTTCTTGCGATGGTCTCGTGCTTCAGCTCGGGAATCGCGGTTGGAGTCCTCTCGGGTGTCGTCGCATCATTTTTCATTACGAAAGTACGTGTCACGCCCTTCATCGTCACGCTTGCCTTGATGACAATCCTTCGCGGCGCGGCCTTTGCCCTCACCGACGGGCGACCTGTGTGGGAGTTGCCCGATGGCTTCGGAGCAATCGCAAGCAGCCGTCTCGCCGGCGTGCCCGTTCCAACGATTATCATGGTGCTCGTCTTCGCCGTCGCGCACATCACGCTGAAGTATACCAGATTCGGCCGGTACGTATACGCCGTAGGTGGAAACAGTGAGGCAGCGCGGTTGGCCGGTATTAACACCAATGCCGTTATATCCTCGGTCTACATCATCAGCGGAGGACTCTCCGCGCTCAGCGGGATCCTGCTCGCTGCGCGTATCAATTCCGGCCAGCCCAACTCAGGCCTCATGTACGAACTCGACGTCATTGCAGCCGTTGTCGTCGGTGGGACAAGCTTGTTTGGCGGCCGCGGGACAATACTCGGGACACTCATCGGCTCGATGCTCATAGGGATCTTGCGCAACGGACTCAACCTGCTCAACGTTGGATCCTATATCCAACAAATCGTTGTCGGAGTTGTGATCCTGCTGGCAGTGATGATCGATCAATCAAGAAAAAAATGAGAAGCCGTTCTCTCTGTCCTTTCTCTATGGTCTGGCTCTGTCTAAGTTTCGGCGGCCTTCAAGCGCAGGATGAAACTCGCGAGATCAAGAAAATCGAAATGATGACCGGCAAGGAAATTTATGTGGAATTCTGTGCACGGTGCCATGGCGCCGACGGGAAGGGCCAGATCGCGCCGGAAATGATTCAGAACATGGATGCACCGCCCCCCGACTTTACTGACCCCTACTTATCATCCAGCGAAAAACACCGCAGTTGGTTCAACGTGGTGAAGGAAGGGGGCGGCATCGAGGGACTTTCGATGTCGATGCCCGCATGGGGGGAAGCGATCAGCGATAAGCAGATTCAAGAGGTGGTAGAGTACATAAAATCGTTCGTCAATCAGGACGAATATCCGCAGGGAGAGTTGAACTTTATCCGGTCGCATATTGTCACGAAGGCGTTCGCCGAACAAGAGGCGCTCATCATTCCCTCCCTGACGACTTCAACCGTGAACGGACAGAAGGAGACCGGGACCGAGACTATTCTTTACTACGCTAACAGATTCGGCAACAGGTTCCAGTATGAAGGTCAGTTCCCGCTCAAGACGATGCATTCATCATCGGGCAACGATTTCGGGATCGGCGACGTTGAGCTCGATCTGAAATACGCCTTCCACGACGACTATAAGAACCTGAACATTCTCTCGGCAGGCCTCGAGCTCAAACTTCCAACAGGCGATGAAGTGAAAGGTCTTGGGACGGGTACGTTCACGCTTATCCCCTATCTTGCAGGCGGACTTGAGATCAGAGACCTGATTCAGTTCCAGACGAGTCTGGAATTGGAAACACCTTTCAAGAGAAGCAAGGGAGACCCCCAGGTGAACTTTGCCGTCTCTTCAACGGTCCTGACCACACAGGCGCGACAAGGATTGTTTCCGGGTCTCGAATTTGTAGCATCGAAAAATCTCGCTAGCAGCGAGCAGACGCTCTCCGTTGTTCCCACTCTTTATTGGGCTGTGACGAAGCGTGGACACGTTGCTCTTTCCTTCGGCGCCGAAGTACCCCTGTCTGGGGAAAAATCATTCGACACTCGTTGGCTCGCGTTTCTCATGTGGGACTACGCCGACGGCGGATTGTGGTGGTAGGACCTCGAGAACATTGATGACGAACTCTTATTCTGGATTGTCGAAAACCACTCTATTAAAGAGGATTGTATGAAAACCTTCAAGGTCTTGTTCCTTCTCTCTCTCTTTTTCTCGTCTTCATCTCCGTCCCAGACCAACGTCGACAAACTCGTCCGGGCTCTGGATTCGCTCAGCCTCGCCTCCTTCAACGATTGGAGGGTTAGCCCCGAC
>JBGOVN010000022.1:0-9861 GCA_041478155.1 Bacteroidota bacterium
TATTCCGCATCCGGTAAGGGCTCGATTGAAGGAAGATCGATCATCGCGTCCGGGTTGCCTTCACTGATCGAGTCAATCTTTTCCCCACCCCGTTTGCTGAGCGCGGATGCGCAGACATTGTACACGATCCTGTAGAACCAGGTCGAAAAACTTGATTTCCACTCGAATCTGGATAGTGCATGGAACGCCCGGACGAATGCATCCTGGAGAGCTTCTTCGGCGTCCTGACGGTTTTTCAACATTCGGAGCGCAAGGGTCATCGCCTTATCCTTGTGCCTGTCGACCAACTCGGCGTATGCCCTTTTTTCACCCCCCAACACTCGTTGTATTATAGAGTAGTCCTGGTCTTGCATTGCCTCCTTGTACCCTTTGCTCCTTTGACTTGATGTTCGGCACCAAGGTTTCCTTTGCCGAGGAATCTGTTCCCTCCGGGTGTGAACATGTTCAGGAAGAATCACCCCCTGGCTATGAAACCTTGCTCTCAAAATCCAGGTCAAAGTTACAAAAGGGCAGCACGAACATCAATCACTATCCATTGGCATTAACTATCGGAGGTATGTATGAATGGCGATATCTTTGTCCCAATTTTTCTCTTCGGCGGAATTGCGGCGGTCATGTGGAAGTACTTTGATGTGCGTCATCGGGAACGGATGAGCATGATCGAAAAGGGGCTCAATCCCGCAGATTTCAAAGGTCCTTCCTTCCGTGAGTATTGGAGAATAAATCCTCTTTCCAGCCTCAAATGGGGACTCATAGCGTTGTTCGTAGGAGGCGGGCTCTTCTTCGCTGGTTTGTTCGAACGCAGTTTCAACATGCACGATTCAATCTATCCGGCCAGCATGCTCGTCTCAGGAGGTGTCGCTCTGATCATCTTCTATGCAATCGCATCCAGCAGGCTCAAGAAAGATCAGTCGTAAATTACCCGATTAACAAACTGACCAAAAAGGCCGGACTCATATCCGGCCTTTGTCGTGTACGCCTCCCCTTGACTTCTCATCCTATTCTGATGTATCTTGCCTTCCCTCACGATCAACCACCCTAAGAAGGATCCGACAATGAAATTCGCTCATCGATCCAATCACAAGCTTCTCATTTCTGCTGTCCTCTTGGTTTACAGCACGTCGTTCGTCAACGCCCAGTACGCCTCCAAGAAGGTGCACGGTCTAGACCCGACGAACATGGACCTTTCTGTCAAACCATGCGACAATTTTTATCAGTATGCGAACGGAACGTGGCTCAAGAAGAATGCAATCCCCCCCGCATTCAGTTCGTGGGGGAGTTTTACGGAGCTGGCAGAGCAAAACAACGATGTTCTGCGGGGGATTCTCGATGACGCCGCAAAGAATACGAGCGCACCAAGCGGAAGCAATACCAAAAAGATCGGAGACCTTTACTACGCTGCGATGGACTCAGCGACAATCGAGCAGCTTGGCTCCAAGCCGATTACAGCCGACCTGGCCCGAATTTCGGCCATCAAGAATGCCGACGGGGTTCAAGACGAAATTGCCCGCCTCCATTTATATGGAAACGGCGCCGTGTTCGGATTTTCTGGTAACCAAGACGCAAAAAATAGCACGCAGGTAATCGGCCAGCTCTCGCAAGGCGGATTGACACTGCCCGACCGCGACTACTATGTGGCTGATGATGAGAAATCAAGAACCATCCGCGAAGAGTATCATAAACACGTCGTCACGATGTTCAAGCTTGTCGGCGACGATGCGGCGTTGACCGAAGCGGAAGCACAGACCGTGATGGCCTTGGAGACACGCCTCGCGAAAGCTTCCAGGACGCGAGTTGAACGCCGTGACCCCGACAAGAACTACAACAAGATGACGCAAGCACAGCTCGGGTCGTTGACACCGGATTTTTCATGGAACCGATTCTTCGCAACCCTCGGCCTTGAAAATCCCGGAGATGTCAACGTTGGTCAGCCGGAGTTCTTTAAGGAAGTGAATGTGATGATAAAGGAAACGCCGGTCAACGACTGGAAGACGTACTTCCGGTGGAGAGTCATCAACGGTTCAGCAAACGCGCTCAGCTCCGCCTTCGTCAGCGAAAGTTTTCATTTCAATGGAATGGTTCTCACCGGCACAAAGGAGCAGCAGCCTCGTTGGAAAAGGATGATTCAGGTCGTGAACTCGACCATGGGTGAGGCGCTTGGGGAAGCCTACGTTGCCAGGGCGTTCAGTCCCCAGGCGAAAGCGCGAGCCAAAGAGATGGTGAACAATCTCATGGCCGCCTTGAAAGACCACATCCTTGCGTTGGACTGGATGGATGAAACCACGCGGGCGGCGGCAGTCAAGAAGCTCCAGTCGATCGCAGTAAAGATCGGATACCCCGATAAGTGGCGCGACTATTCTTCACTCACGATTAACAGAAGCTCATACTTCGAAAACTTGCGTCGAGCGCGCGAATTCGACTATCGTTATAACATCTCAAGGATCGGAAAGCCGGTGGATCGTACTGAATGGGGAATGACCCCGCCCACCGTCAACGCGTACTACAGCTCGACAAGAAACGAAATCGTATTCCCCGCCGGCATACTTCAGCCCCCCTTCTACGACCCGGAAGCCGACGACGCAGTCAACTACGGCGGCATGGGAGCGGTCATCGGCCACGAACTTTCGCACGGATTCGACGACCAGGGAAGCAAATTCGACGCCGACGGAAATCTAAAAATGTGGTGGACGCCGGAAACTCGAAAGACATTTGACGAACGTACGGGCCTGGTCGTGAAACAGTTCGATGGCTACGTGGCCGTCGATTCACTTCATGTGAACGGCAAACTGACACTTGGCGAGAACATCGGTGACCTTGGCGGACTCTCGGTCGCGTTTAGTGCACTCCAGAAGTCGCTCGAGGGAAAGCCCCACTCGATGATCGACGGCTTCACACCCGAGCAGCGATTCTTTCTCGCATGGGCACAGATTTGGCGAAGAAATACGAGGCCGGAGGCCCTGCGCCTGCAGGTGCGCACCGATCCGCATTCACCGGCGGAGTATCGCGCAAACGGCCCGCTGTCGAACATGTCCGAGTTTTACAAGGCATTCGGTTGCGCTGACGGGTCACGGATGGTCCAGTCCGCTTCGTCGCGCGCCAAGATCTGGTAATCGGCAAGACAAAAAAAAGCCCGCATCGGTCTCGGTGCGGGCTTTTTCTGTTTTTCAGGAGAAACTACTTGATCGGATTTCCGTCGCTGTCCATGAATTTGATTTCGCCGTATCCTAACTCGCGAATACCTGCCTCGATCTTGCTCCTGTCCCCCACGACAACCCAAACCAGGCTGGCCGGATGCACAACGGTCTTCGCGGCCCCTTCAACATCCTGAAGCGTCAGGGAGCGTACCTTCCCGGCAAATGTCGCGTAGTAATCCTCCGGTAATCCGTAGCGCACCATGTTTCCGATCGAACCCGCGACGGAGTTGTTCGTTTCCCACGTCCCGGGTAATTCGAGTGTCATGCTGCTTTGCACTTTTGCCATTTCATCCGCAGTCACCGGCCGTTTGTCGAGTATATCGTTCAGCTCCTTCGCCAATTCGACCATCGACTCTTTGGTTTTATCCGTCTGAACAGGGGCATAACCTATGAACGGACGTTGACCCCGCGCGTTCCAGAGGAAACTGAATGCTCCGTATGCCCAGTGCTTGTCTTCGCGAAGGTTCATGTTGATGCGTGACGTGAACATCCCACCCAGAATATTGTTCATCGCCTCCACCGCTACTTCCTGAGGGTTGTTCTTCGGCAGCGAGACGTGGCCGGCAAAGATGATCGACTGGAGCGATCCCGGTTTGTCGACAATGTAGACCGTCGATATGGAAGGTCTTTCAACCGTCCCAATATTCTTCGTCGGCACAGTTCCCGGCTTCCATTCGCTAAAGAGCGTTTCAAGTTTCGGCTTCAATTCATCCATTGTTGTAGCGCCGACGACGACAAGCGTGGCGTTGTTCGGCTTGATCCATGTCTCGTGAAACTTTATCAGATTCTCGCGGGACATCTTCGATACAGTTTCTTCCGTCCCCGACCCTGTAAGCGGATTGCCGTACGCATGTCCGGATCCATAGAGTAACCGGGGAAACACTCTCAACGCCATCTGAATCGGCGTCACTTTTTCCTGCTGAATATCGGCAAGCGTTTGTTTCTGCAGCCGTTCGAAGTCTTTCTGCGGGAAGGCCGGATGCAGTACAACATCGGCAAAAATGTCGAGTGAGGCGTCGAGGTTCGATCTGAGCGCGGAGAGTGAAGCAGTCGACATATCGAGGTTGGAACCGGCATTGATCTGCGCTCCGAGCATTGCCAGTTCATCACTGATCTGGAGGGCATTCCGCGTACTCGTACCTTCCTGTAGCATGTTCATTGCAAGATTGCTGGTTCCGGGTGTCGCGAACTGGTCGGCGGCGAAGCCGGCATCAAAGAGTAAATTGAAATTCACAACAGGAACGGAGCTTCGATGGGCTAGAATGATCTTCATCCCGTTCGACAGCGCCGCCCGTTCAATTGTTGGAAATGCTGCCTCGGGGGGTGTACCCGGTTTCGGCATCTGCTTTCGCAGAAGCGTATCGGGAGCTGATGTCGAGTACGTTGGAAACGGATGGACTTCGAGTTCGTACGCGCCATCGGACAGCCAATCCTTCGCGGCAGTTTGAACGTCTTTTGTCGTCGCATCCTGAACACGCTTCATGGTTGTCTTGTAGAAATCGGGCGACCCGCCGTAGACGAAGTTACTGGCGAGAATATCCGACTTTCCCCCGAACCCGCCAATGCGTTCGATACCCCGGACGAAACCTGCTTCGTACTGAATCTTCACACGTTGTATTTCTTTTTCCGTGGGCCCCGATTTGAGAAGCTTTGCGAGTTCTTCGTCCACCGCTTTTTCGACCGCCTTCAAGTCGCTTCCAGGTTTCGCCGTCGCTGTGATGTAGAACTGGCTTCCGATCTCCCTTGCATCCACGAAGGCCGATACATCGGTGGCAATCTGGTCATCATAGACAAGGCGCTTGTAAAGGCGGGAGTTCTTTCCCTGGCTCAACACACTTGCAGCGAGCCTCAGGTAATCGACCTCAGGTACGCCCCACTGCGGGACGTTCCAAACCTTGTAGACCCGCGCCTGAGGAACCCGGTCCTGAACCTGAGCACGCTGAACTCCGGTTCGTTTTGCGACCCACGCCTCATTTCGTGCAATCGGCGGACCCGACGGGATATCGCCGAAATACTTTTTCACTTTTGCCAATGCCGTGTTCGCATCGATGTCTCCCGCAACAACCAGAACTGCATTCGCCGCGCCGTACGACGTTTTAAACCATTCCTTGACATCGTCCAGCGATGCCGCATTGAGGTCAGCCATCGATCCGATCACGGTCCATGAATAGGGATGACCGTGCGGGTACGTGGCCTTCACGATCATATCCTCTGTTACCGCATACGGCTCGTTTTCTCCCTGACGCTTCTCGTTCTGCACAACACCGCGCTGTTCGTCGAGTTTCTTCTGGGTGATCGCTCCGACCAGGTGTCCCATGCGGTCGGATTCCATCCAGAGAACGAGGTCCAGAGCCGAGGTCGGGACATTTTGAAAATAATTCGTCCTGTCTTCATTCGTCGTTCCGTTCAAATCAGTCGCACCAACGCGTTCCAGCGATTGAAAATAATCGTCGTCGAAGTTTTCACTCCCGTTGAACATAAGGTGTTCGAAAAGATGGGCAAAGCCGCTCTTGCCGGCGTGTTCGTTCTTTGAGCCGACATGATACCAAACATTGACCGCAACGATCGGCGCCTTGTGGTCTTCGTGGACAATGAGCGTGAGTCCGTTCGGAAGAATGAATTTCTGGTACGGAATATCCGGTTCGACTGATGCTTTCTTGTTCATAGGCTTTTGGGCGTAAAGTATGGACGTCACACAAAAAATCAAACTTAGTATAGCACTAATTGTTCGCTTTAGCATACGTGTCTCTCCTGTGATTCCTGAATGTGGAGTTGATGATGCTGGTTCATGTGTGGATACAATATTAGAAGGAATTGATTGGAACACAGACGAAGACAATGTGAGAATGTGAAAATGTGAAAATGTGAAAATGTACGATGGTAAGTTTTTGGGATGATTCGTCAACTAGGAGCCTTTCAGCTCCTTTCGTAAGGCGGTCGTCGCATCGATGCCCGCTTTCATCATCAAACCCGCCTCTGAGTTGAAACTCAGCATTCTCATTCCGGCCCGCGACCATTGCTGTCCCAAAGCCAGGTCGTTCGCCTGTATTGCGGGAGTGACGTTGTGCTTGCGACAGACTTCCACAAGGCGCGACACGGCCTGCTGCATGGGGGGACTATCGAGTTTACCGGAAACACCGAGCGCGATCGAGAGATCGTTCGGCCCTATGAATCCAACATCCACACCTGGGACGGAAAGAATCCCATCGATGGATTCCAGCGCTTCCTTCGTTTCAATTTGCACAACGAGCATCGTCTCGCGATTCGATGCTGCCATCATTTCTGATACGTCTCCTCCTTTGAACTCTGTGTGCCCCCGGGCCATGACGCTTCCTCTCCTTCCCTCAGGCGGATATTTCATCATTTGGAGGGCGTCGCGGACCTGCTGGACATTCGAGACACGCGGGATCATGATTCCCTGTGCCCCGGCATCAAGGGGTTGTGTGATCTCGGCATACGCAATGTCCGGCACGCGCACAATCGGCGTTACGCCGAGCAGTCTGGCAATACGACTGATATCTGCAATTGTTTCGATGTCGAACGGCCCATGCTCGTTGTCGATGATGACAAAGTCGAAACCCGCGTTCGCCAGTAATTGCATGACGGCGGTTTGCCGGAACTCCACGAGCATCGTCCCGACTACCGCACCTCCGTCCTTTAGCAACTGCTTGGCTTTATTTTTTCGCAATTCGTATGTCATTTGGTACTCCTGGTGATACTCCTAGCACTCCTTTTTAGACCTTTCAAGAGGATATCCCGATCTGCCTTCTTCAGTCCCCCCACGACTGCTTCATACGAGAGGTCAATCATTCTCCAAACCTCGCCCGGCGGTATCGAGCCGTCGATCGTTACTGTGTTCCAATGCTTCTTATTCATGTGATATCCCGGCTGGACAGCGTCGTATCGCTCGCGCAATTCGAGTGCAAGACCCGGTTCGCATTTGAGGTTGACAGAAAGGGGCCGTTCGTTGATATTCATGAGAAGAAATACCTTCCCGTTGACCTTGAAGACGAGAGTTTCCTCGTCGAACGGAAACTCCTCTGTTATTTTCCCCTTTTTCTTCAAACAATACGACCGTAGTGACTCGATGTCCATTTGTTCGCTCGTCTGATGAGGGTTCATAAAGTAGAAAACGAGTAATGAAAACGCAAGGACATTGCAGATTTTGCGAAACTTTAGGTATCTTCGATCGGCTCTAACAGGTCAGTCCCAATATTCCACATTACTACCAATAAGGAACGGATCATGAACGCTCAGCTCGTCCGCCTCTCTCGAACGCTGGTTTTCTTCGTTACTCTCTCTCCGTCGATTCTCATATCTCAGCCTGGGACCGGCCAGTCGACCAAAGAGCCTCAGAATCCGTTCAAGAATGTCCAGGTTCTCAAGGGTATTGCTGACCCGGAGTTGCAGCAGATCATGACGTTCGTGCGCTCATCGCTCGGTGTCCGTTGCGACTATTGTCATGTCAATTCAAGGGAGACAGGCTGGCAGTACGAGAAAGATGATAAGAAGCAGAAACAAACGGCGCGAAAAATGTTCCAGATGGTCCTCGACATTAACAAGACCAATTTCGAAGGACATACGGATGTGACCTGTTACACGTGTCATGCCGGACAGACAAAACCATTGACTGCACCCCCTCTCCCAGTCGTGCCGCCGCAGTTTACTGAACGGGGACAGGGGAATTCCAGGAGAGATTCACTTCCGACGCCGGAGGTCATCCTCAAAAAATACAGTGACGCTGTAGGAACTCCGGATGCCGTCAGTCATCTTAGTTCAAAGGTAATGACGGGAACCGTGTCGGGAGGAGACGGAAAACCGAATGCGATCGAAGTCTATCAGAAAGGACCGAACAAACTACTCGCCGTGATCACCATCCCGCAGGGGACGATAAAGCGATGCTACGACGGAACGACAGCGTGGGGGATCACGCCGCGCGGTCCCATGGAATTATCAGACCATGACAGGGACCAACTGAAGGCTTCTGCAGACTTGCTCCACGACATTGATTTGAAAAAACAGTTTGCGTCAATGACCACCGCTGCGAAGGATAAGATCGATGACCGTGATGTCTACGTCGTACGAGGAAGAATCGATGAGAGAAGTTCTGAGAGGCTGTTCTTTGACGTCGAAACTGGATTACTCAGGCGTCGTGTTCTCGTCTCGAGAACGATGATCGCAAACATTCCCGAACAAGTGGACCTCGAAGACTATCGTGATGTGGGAGGATTGAAGATACCGTTTAAAGTCCGGTATTCGTACGTCGATGCGGGGATCAGTTCAACGCGCCAATTCTCAGAAATCAAACTCAACGCGGCCATCGAAGACGAAAAATTTGTTGCTCCGAAGTAAAGAAAAAAAAGAGGGCAGCGCAACCGCTGCCCTTCGCTCTCTTATTTTGCCTTGCGGATGTAGATGTCGCCGTTAAAGTTCTTAAACGTTATTTCCTGCCCGCCGCCGTTGATTTTCCCCTTCATCCCACGCTCGAGCGAGACGTGGTATCTCCCTTTTCCTTTTCCGCCGTCCTCGTCAATTTTCGTCGTCGAGTTCTCCATCGCGATATCGAAATCGCTGTAGATCTCTCCTTGTTCGGATTTCATACTCAGCGTTGCCTTGAGGCTTGCCGGGAAGGTGACGTCGACCTCGCCGTTGAGAGAGCTGAACGACATTGATTTCGCCGGGTTGATCGTCAGAAAATTTGTGTGGATGAACCCATTCAACGCGTGGGCGACTGCAGAGCCTGAGATATCCTTCATCGTGACGTTGCCGTTTGTATTGTTGACTTCGAAATCGCCGTTGAGACGGCTTACCTCGATATCGCCGTCGTTCACGGTGCTCAGCTTGACTGATGTTTGCGACGGAACCTGGATCGTCAGGTCGATCGTTCGCGACCCCCCGCGTGATCCCGTGCTTATGGAGACGACGTTGTCATCCTCTTCGACCGTTAAGCCAGTGCTTGTATTCGGGATGAGCCGGAGGCCTGAGCGCGCTTTTCTCCGCGCCTGCTCCTCTTCGTCGCCGTCGTTGTTGTCGTCCTCTTTGCGGATCTGCGCTTCGACGACAACATCCTTCGACGCCGAGCCTACGACTTTGATGCTGCCGGAGAGAATGCCCACTTTCAGGAATGCGGGCTTGTTGGGGTCGCTCAACGGTACCGTAATTCGATCGGCTCCAGAGTTTTGGGCTAATACCTGCAGGCACGTGAGCAGGGGAAGCAGGAGTGCCATCGTTATGAATCGTTTTGTCGTTTTCATTGTATCCTCGTATGTGTTGTCGTATTGTTGGAGACCTCTCGTCCGAATTGTTGGCGAACCTGCGCAGGTATTCACCTCGATCCATCCGTTGGTCATTTATGTTTCAGTATCTCGATGTTGCCGTTGAGTGTCTCGAATGCGAATTCGGGCCCACCACTTCCCACCCTCACCGAATACGAGTTGCCACTCCGATAGACATTTTTCCTGCTGAATCCCTTTTCAATCGGAGACTTGCGGGGAAGAGCCGCAACATCATAGTCTGTGTACACATCACCGTTAAACGTCTTGAGAACAAAATCGGCCGAGAGGTTATCCTGCATTTCAACCTCGATCAGGCCGTTGACGGTATGGAAGTAACAGTTGGATTGAGGGTTTTTCTTGAAGACAACCGTAACCGAGCCGTTGACGGTGGA
>JBGOVN010000020.1:0-10169 GCA_041478155.1 Bacteroidota bacterium
AACCGGTACCAATCTCAAGCACTCTTGAACCCTTCTGGACGCCGAGCTCCTGCGTCATGAACGCGACCGTATACGGTTGCGAAATCGTCTGAGAACTTCCGATCGGCAGTGCCGTGTCGTCATACGCTCTATTGCTGAACGGGGTCAAAACGAACTGATGGCGCTCGACCTTCAGCATTGCCGCCAGAATTCGCTCATCGAGAATTCCCCGTTCCCGAAGAAGTTTGATCATGTCGCTCCGTTCGCCTTCGTAGCGGCCCATTAGTATTCCCGGAAGAGAACGCGGATGAACTTCACTGTCGTATCCCAATGCGTCATGAAACTCCGCTCGCCGGCGTACACGGTTTGTATCGGCACAAACTCGATTCGAAATCCCTCCTTTGCTGCTTTAATGAGAAACTCCGTTTCCGCTTCGTAGCCCGCAGAGACGAGCTGGATCGTCTCGACGACTTTGCGTTTGATAAGCCTGAAACCGCACTGACTGTCCCTAATCTTCACCCCTGCCCGTGCTGAAACCAGTGCTGAGGTAATCGTGTTCGAGATGATGCGCGCCAACGGCATATTCACACCAACTCTCTTTCGTGTCCCGACGACGATGTCGGCACCAGTGACACGTTGCGCTTCGAAGAAAGAAGGAACCTCTTCCGGCCGATGCTGCAAGTCGGCATCGATCGTGAGAATCGATTCCACTGCCGTGTTTGTTCTCGCAAATTCAAACCCGGTCGCAAGCGCTGCTCCTTTTCCTCGATTGTTCGCGTGGTGGAGAACCGTTACTCCCTTTGAGTCCGCGACGCTCTTCGTCCCGTCAGTCGAACCGTCGTCAATGACAATGATTAAGC
The DNA here is from genome assembly GCA_041478155.1 of Bacteroidota bacterium. GTDB lineage: Bacteria > Bacteroidota > Ignavibacteria > UBA10030 > UBA10030 > JBGOVN01. The sequence continues at coordinate 840 of JBGOVN010000020.1, forward strand.
GCCGTTCGAAATGCTCCAGGAGGGCGTCGATGAGCCGGGCCAACGTTTTTTCTGCATTGTAGGCGGGCACGACGACGAGCGCAGATCCGATAGGGCCGCTCATTTGAGTGCGTCGGCCACACGCGAAACACGCTTCATTTCCCGAACGTCGTGAACGCGAACCACGTGCGCACCGTTCAGAACGGAAACTGTTACAGCCGCCGATGTTCCTTCCATACGATCCGTGACTGGCAGGTCGAGGATCGAACCCAAGAATGATTTCCGCGAAGCGCCGACGAGAATGGGATATCCAAGCCGGCCAAACTGCTTCAGCTCTTTGAGAAGCTGAAGGTTATGTTCAAGATTTTTTCCAAACCCGATTCCAGGGTCGATGAGAACTTGCCGTATGGAGGCCAGTTCTGCAACCCGGGCTTGTTCCCCGAGGTACTGCGCCACCTCGCGGGTCACATTGTTATAAGTCGGGTTTTGCTGCATTGTTTTCGGCGTCCCCTTCATGTGCATGAGCACGACGGATGCCCCTGCCCTGGCGATCGTTGCTGCCATCTTCGCGTCGAATGTCAATGCACTGATGTCGTTCACGATAACTGCACCGGCATTCAGTGCAGCTTCGGCAACTCTTGCTTTGTAGGTGTCGATGGAGAGAGGCACAGAGGTTTCTCGTGCAAGCCGTTCAACGACCGGGAGCACACGGTGAAGTTCTTCGTCGATCGTCAGTGCTTCAGATCCGGGGCGTGAAGATTCTCCTCCGATGTCGATAAAGTCTGCACCTTCATCGACCATTCTCCTGGCGCCTGCAACCGCTGTCTCCACATCAAAGAACTTACCTCCGTCCGAGAATGAGTCGGGGGTGACGTTGAGGATACCCATGATGTGCGTCCGCGAGGATAAGTTGTACTCGGTCGAACCAAAGCGGTACACAAATTGGCGTTGGGCCTGAACAGAAGTGGTCGTCATAGAGTCGTACGAGTTGGAGCGGAGAGGTACACTGCGAAGGGACGCAGGGTTTTCCTAGGGTTCACTGCATGAATGGTAGAATCCGCATTTCGTACAAATAAGTTTGCACTTGCGGCTCTCGAGTTTCGTCCCGCAGTTGACGCAGTACTGCCAATAATGGTCGGTTTCTTTCAATCTGTTCGCGGATATTTCTTCAACCTGGAGAGGTTCGCGGGGTTCGGTCATGACTAGAATGTACCTATTTGTCGTTGGGTAATCAAGCTGACCTTCGCAGGGGCGCATGAGAATGCACGGGGGAACGATCAAAGAATGTAAATCTCGTAGGGATTTGATTACTTGTCCGCCGGTCTTTTTGGCGGAATCAAATCCCTACCGAGACATCCGGCTACCAAAGAAAAAATTTCGGCTTCTGGGGTGGAAGAATTGCATGATAGAGACATATTCACCACGCTATGCGAAGCAATGCCAGACCAACCGCCTTCACTGCCCACACCATGTTGAACGGTTCTTTCTCTGTGGTAAACTTCGGCAAATCCAGCGACGAGTGGTAGAAGAGGGAATAGTCGATCACGACGGAGTCTCGTTTTCCTTTCCAACTTCTTGAGGTCCATCCACTCGTCTGCGCGAGGGTCTTCGGCTCGTTCCATGCAGCAGTGTAGACCGTTACGGCAGGAATCTGGACCACCGGGACCTGCAGACGTTGGAGATAGTCGGGAAGGAAGACGTAAGAGTCCGTCCCACCCTGGGATGGATTTGTTGTGGCTTCTTTCCAGAATCCCTTCTTCCCTGCGAACTCGTTGCCAACCTTCTCAAGGATTCGGAGCAGACGCTCGTTGAGAGGGTTATCGTTTCCTTCAAAATATAAACAGTTTCGCGCCTTTCCCGTGCCTATCTCGTCATAGTTAATCACCCCCAGGATAGTTCCCAACTGCAGCTGGTGCTTCTTCACATAATCTTCCGTCGAGAAATACTCGCTTCCCCACACGATGAACTTGATTGTCCTTTTCGGCTTCGGCAAATCGCCGCTCGATCGAAGACCGGCAAAGCACCTGGCGAGTTCCAGAACTCCGGCAACGCCCGACGCATTGTCGTCCGCACCGGGGCCCCCCGAATCTGAATCTCCGTGAGCGCACACGATCAGACAGCTATCGACCTCTCCCCGCAGCGTCGCAACAACTGTTTTAGGATTTCCTTTTCTGAATTTTGTTTTCGTTGCATACCGAATGGTAATTGTTTTTTTCCGTTGGAGCTCCTGCTTCAAACGTTTTCCGGCGAGGTTGGAGATGTTAAAAAGAGGGATCGGGTTACTATTCACGGCCTTGAGGTTCGTGATCATCGCCCAGTTTGAATAAGCCGACGAATGCACGACTTCATAGGAGAGAATGCATTTCGCGCCGGCCACAGCAAGGTTATCGTAGAGCGTCTGAGAGACCTTACCTGCAACAAGGACCGTTTTTCCTGCTACGGAATCTGTTTTGGTAATTCCTGCAAGGTCGATGTACGTCAGTTTCGAAACGCGCTCCTTCACCGATGGGGAAAACCCCGACAGCCATTCATTTTGAATCAACCCTCGCAAGCTTTTTGGCTGCTCAACGCGCAGCGTCCATCGTTCGTGGACGAATGTCGGTTTCTCAGAGTCTTTGATGTATTCAGGCTTCAGTCCGAATTCTTTGAACGTCCGAAGAACGAAGTTGGACGCCTTGTCACCCGACGGCGTGCCGCCCAATCGATTTCCAGTTTTTACAAGATCGATAACGGTTTTTCGAAGTCGAGATTCCGATACTTTGCGAGCAAACTGCGATTCACGACTCGATTGGGCGCAAAGTACTACTGTGGAGGAACAAAGGAGAAGGACGGAGCAATGGCGGGAAAAAGATGGTTTCACGCAGAGACCAGTTGAGAATGACTGCGAAATACTTCGACCGAATGATACTGAACGCTTGCGATAGGAGCAAGAATATTAAAAAGAGAAGGGCCGAACACTATGCTCGGCCCTCGTCGGTACTTCAACACATGTTGAACGGAATTACCAGCCCTTGACCTTTGCAGCTTTGTCGTAAAAGAGACTCACTGCGTACCATCCAACGACCACGACTCCCAACAGCCACACGGGACTGTTCGCTCCCGGGACGACGGTATGGAGGTTGATCATCGTCCACACAAGGGGGACAGAAAGATAGGTGTTGTGTCGCGAACGCTGGCCCGCTTGGGCAACAAGTGCAGCGTCAGGCGGTGTTCCAGCTTTAATTGCGTCAAGAATCTTTCGCTGATTCGGCCAAATTCTCATCCAGACGTTGGCAGCCATAATCGTTCCGAACATCACTCCGGTGTGAATGACGTACGCACGATAGCTGAACTGGGCCCAATGGATCATCAAATAGACAATCGCGCCGATGAGGACGAATCCCACTGCACCGAAAACTGTAATGTTCTTTGCGAGCCCGCTTTTCGCAAGCTGGTCGTACCAAACGTACGACAAAAGCGTCACAGCAAGCATAACGTAGCCCGGCAATCCCCAACTGCCTACACCCTGGTCGAACATAAGTCCGCCCTGATAGAAGACGAGACCGAGAAGAAGTAGTCCGGAACCGTATGTGTAGAGAGCCCCCCAGCGGAAGAAATACAGAGCGCGGGGAATCAGTTCGGGTATGACCTTCTTCTTTGTGTCGCCGTCCATCGTCGCCGCGAATGGAGTGTTCACAAAATTAAACCACCAGAGCAACCCTATCCAGAGGATACCCGCTGCAACGTGGATCCATCGGAAAAGGACGCTCAGAATATCAGTTGTGTCCATGGAGAACTCCTTCTTGAGTATTGAGAGATAGGTGCTTGAAGATGGTTCAGAAACAAATAAGGGTCGAATTCATCACCCGACCCTCTTCCAACTGCGCTCAAACTGACTGACGAGCCCGATTACCCCCTGATTAACCAATATTGAGCATCAATTTGGCTGCCTCCGACATCATACTGGCACTCCAGGTCGGGTCGAATACAAGCTCCACGAGAACGTTCTTCACTCCGTGGATCTGCTGGACACGTCGTTTTACGTCCGAAGCGATCATGGGTCCCATGCCGCAGCCGGGAGCCGTGAGAGTCATGCGGATGAAGATGTTCGCCTCGCCCGGGATCTCCTCTTCAGCTTTCATGTCGTAGACGAGCCCGAGGTCGACAATATTTACGGGAATCTCGGGGTCGAAGCACTCTCGCATCGCGTTCCACACATGACGTTCCAACTCAGAGCTTACCTGAACCTGTCGATTGCCGACCATGACGGAAGAATCCTTCTCCGTCGTCGGAGTTTGCTTATCGGGTTCCTGCATGAAATGAGATTCTTGATTCATGTTTGATAGAACTCTGTTCACACGCCAAACGAGTGGCCACAGCCGCACGAACGGGATGCGTTCGGATTATTAAACACAAATCCGCGGGCATTCAGAGTATCGTTAAAGTCGAGTGTCGTCCCCGAGAGATAGAACAAACTCTTGGGATCGACGTAGACCGTCAAGCCTTCAATCTGGAATGTTTCATCCCCCTGTCTCGGTTTCTCGTCAAAGGCGAGTACGTACGACATTCCTGAACAGCCTCCCCCCTTCACGCCAAGCCGCAATGCGTGAATCTCAGGAATATTGTTGTCTACCTTGATTTTCCTGATCTCTTGGGCAGCGCGGGGCGTTATAACGACCTCTTCTTTTACCTCGGGCTTATCCTGCGTTGTGACTTCCATCTTCGATCTCCTCAATAATAAGTGTCGGAATGTCGCTGTTGTGGCAGAGAGTACCCGCCAATCTTCAAATCCTCTTACTCCGTGGTCACACTTTCAGTCTTCGCCTCGAGGGCACCTTTCATCGTGTGCCAAGCGAGGCTGGCGCATTTAACTCGCGCCGGAAATTCGCTAACCCCGCCGAACGCCGCAAGCTTCCCAAGTTCTTCGACTTTTTCAGATCCGTCGAGTTTGCCGGTCACAAGGTCGTGAAAATTTTCAAACAATGCCTCAGCCTCCGACTTTGACTTTCCTTTCAGGGTCGCGCTCATCACGGAAGCAGACGCTTTTGAGATCGCGCAGCCGGCACCCTGGAACGCTATATCGACAATCGTTTCCCCTTCCAGCTTCAGGTAGATCGTGTAATGGTCTCCGCACAACGGATTGTAGCCGTCGATGCTGACGCTTGCATCCTCCATCCGCCGAAAGTTCCGCGGATGTTTGTTGTGGTCGAGGATAATCTCTTGATACAACGAACGGAGGTCTGTCGACATTATCCGAACACCTCAATCACTTTCTGAATTCCCTTCACCAGGATATCGACTTCCATCTTCGTGTTGTAGAACGCAAAAGACGCGCGCGCGGTCGCAGAAATTCCGAACCTGTCCATGACAGGTTGCGCGCAGTGGTGTCCTGTCCGGATTGCAATTCCTTCCCGGTCCAGGATTGTTCCCACGTCATGCGGATGGACTCCGTCGACGACAAACGAGAGAACGCTCGCCTTATTCTTCGCCGTCCCGACGAGCTGCACCCCCTCGAGTGATGAAACTGCCTCTGTCGCATACTCGAGAAGCCCTCGTTCGTGTTCCGCAACGGCATTCCAGTCCAACCGATTGAGGTAGTCGATGGCAGCGCCGAAGCCGATCGTATCGGCAATATTCGGTGTCCCTGCTTCGAACCTGTACGGGAGGTCGTTGTACATCGTCTTTTCCCACGTCACAGATTTGATCATGTCGCCGCCCCCTTGATAGGGACGCATCGATTCGAGCACTTGAAATTTTCCGTACAGGACGCCTATCCCGGTCGGCCCATACATTTTGTGGGACGAAAAAGCGTAGAAGTCACAGTCGAGATCCTGCACATCAACACGCATATGCGGAACAGCCTGAGCGCCGTCGACGAGAACAGGAATCCCGTGTGCGTGCGCCGTTGCAGTCATCTCTTTAACAGGGTTGACAGTACCGAGCGCATTCGAAACATGGGCTAGCGCAACAATCTTGGTTTTGGGCGTCAGCATGGTCTCGAACTCTTTGAGCATGAGCTCACCCGCATTGGTCATCGGGACAACACGAAGCCTGGCTCCCTTCTCCTGGCATAACATCTGCCAGGGGACGATGTTGGAATGATGTTCCAACGCCGTGACGAGAACCTCATCGCCTGCTTTGATCCGGTCCCCGCCGAAACTGGCTGCGACAAGGTTGATGGCTTCCGTCGTACCCCGCACAAAAACTATTTCCTGCTTTCGCTGCGCATTGATAAAACGCTGTACCGTTTCACGAGATCCCTCATACAGCGCGGTTGCGAGTTCGCTCAGCGAGTGAACGCCGCGATGCACGTTGGAATTCTCTTCCATGTAGTATCGATGGATCGCTTCGATCACCGCGTTCGGTTTTTGGCTCGTTGCCGCATTGTCGAGGTAGACGAGCGGCTTGCCGTGAACGCGAACCTTCAAAATCGGAAAATCGTTCCGAACCCGTTCCACATCGAACGACTTCTCTTTTGGGTGCCGTATTGCTGCCTGCGTGCTCATGTCAGTTCAGCCTTCCAAGGCTGAGTTTCTCACGTACGAGAGCCTCAAGCTTCTCGCGAAGGGCTTTGACATGGACCCGGTTCACCACTTCGCTGGCAAAGGCAAGTGTCAGGATGTCGCGCGCTGCCATCTCATCGAGGCCCCTGCTACGGAGATAGAACACCTGGTCTTCGTCAAGCTGACCGACTGTGGCGCCGTGGGTGCACTTGACGTCGTCGGCAAATATCTCAAGCTGCGGCTTGGTATCAATCGTGGCGTCGTCGGAGAGTAGCAGAGTCTTATTTGTCTGCTTCGCGTCCGTCTTCTGCGCATCTTTGCGGACAAAGATTTTTCCGTTGAAGACTCCCCTTGACTTTCCGTCGAGGATCGCCTTATACAGTTCGTGGCTCGAACAACGCGGCTTTGCGTGGTCGATGGAGGTATGATTGTCGATCAATTGCATTCCTGTCGCCAGGGAAAGACCGTTGAGTGTACATTCGCTTCCTTCGGCATCGAGCGACGACCTGAGATTATTCCGGACGATTGCACCGCCGAGTACTATCGAGTTGGAGGTCAATGTGCTCCTGGCGGCTTGCGCAACGTGAGTTGCCGCCACATGATAAGCATTCGAATTCTCGTTCTGGAGTTTATCGTGCTCAAGAACGGATCCTTCGCCGGCCACAATTTCTGTCACCACATTTGTCAGGTGGAGTCCCTCAGAAAGACTCACATAGCTTTCGACGATTGAGCCTCGGCTGTTCTTACCCGCGAGAATCAAGTTCCTCGGAGAAAGAAGGGACGGCTCAGTACCCGTCGAAATGAAGAGCAGATGAACCGGTTCATCGACCGTTGTTGCGTCCGGGATCGAGATGTACGCGCCGTCCTGGATAAAAGCAGTATTCAAAGCGACGAATGCGTCATCCGTGTATGCCGCGTAGGAACCCAGATGTCGGTTCACGACTCCCCCATTCATCTGAAGAGCAGTCGAGAGACTCCCCATGACGACGCCAGATGGGAGGGCTCCTACGTTAGAAAATTCTTTTGAAAAATGTCCGTTGATGAAGACGAGCACATTCGTTGTTCCAAATGAGAGTCGTTCAACATCGGACTTTGTAACTCCGGAACGATCGTACTCTGGCACAGGCATGAAATTGACTTTAGCCATGGGTGCAACGTTTGTAAATCGCCATTCCTCGTGCTTTGTCGTCGGAAACCCCAGCTCTCGGAAGCGCTCCATCGCGTGCTTGCGAAGGTCGTGCAGGTTCGACTTGGAGTCGCCGTTGAGGCTCCGCTCAAACACTTCGAAACTTGACTGATACCATGTCGTATGTTCTGCCGTTTGTATCATTCGTTCAACACATTCAGGCCGGCACGCCGGCGTTTTCGAGCCAGTCGTATCCCTTCTCTTCCAGCTCCAGAGCGAGATCTTTTCCGCCCGATTTGACGATCCGTCCGTTCATAAGGACGTGAACGCGATCCGGTATGATGTAATTCAGCAGTCGCTGGTAATGAGTAACGACGATCGTCGCGTTCTCTTTTTTTCGCAACTTGTTCACGCCGTCGGCAACGATGCGCAACGCATCGATATCGAGGCCGGAATCAGTTTCGTCGAGAATTGCCAGTTTGGGTTCGAGGACAGCCATATGGAAAATCTCGTTCCGTTTCTTTTCGCCGCCTGAAAACCCTTCATTGACCGAGCGACCGAGAAGAGTCTCGTCCATGTCCACGAGCTTCATTCGTTGCTTCACAAGCTGGAGGAATTCGACCGCGTCAAGTTCCTCGAGTCCTTTGTGTTTCCGAACGGCGTTCAACGCAGCTTTCAAGAAATACGTATTGCTGACGCCGGGGATCTCAACCGGGTACTGAAACGCGAGGAAGAGTCCTTCACGAGCCCTCTCCTCGGGGTCAAGGTCGAGGAGGTCCTTCCCTTCGTACGTGACCTTACCGTCCGTGACTTCATAGGAATCGCGCCCTGCAAGTACTTGGGCGAGGGTGCTCTTTCCCGACCCGTTTGGTCCCATAATAGCGTGAACTTCACCCGCGTTGACGACGAGGTTCACTCCGCGCAGAATCTCGCTGCCGTTGATACTCGCATGCAAATTTTTGATCTCTAACATTTTGAACTTCCTCTTATTCCTTCTTATTCTGGTGTTCTAGCTTCCGATTGGGATTTTCTTTTATCCTACGCTTCCTTCGAGACTGATCCCAAGTAGTTTTTGTGCTTCCACGGCGAACTCCATCGGGAGTTCCCGAAATACCTCTTTGCAGAATCCGTTGACGATAAGGTTTACTGCGTCCTCCGTGGACAGGCCACGCTGTTTGCAGTAGAATATCTGATCCTCGCCGATTTTCGACGTCGACGCCTCGTGCTCAACCTTCGAGGATGTGTTCTTCACTTCGAGGTACGGGAAGGTGTGAGCGCCACACTGATCGCCGAGGAGCAATGAGTCGCATTGAGAAAAATTGCGCGAGTTCACAGCACCTTTCTTTATTTCCACCCGTCCGCGATACGAGTTGTTTCCGTGTCCCGCTGAAATTCCCTTCGAGACGATTGTGCTCCTGGTGTTTCTTCCAAGATGCGTCATCTTCGTTCCGGTATCGGCCTGCTGATAGTTGTTGACAACTGCGACGGAGTAGAATTCTCCGACAGAGTCATCTCCTAGCAGGATCACGCTCGGGTATTTCCAGGTGATCGACGATCCGGTTTCAACCTGCGTCCAGGAGATTTTTGAATTCTTCCCTGCACACTTGCCGCGCTTCGTTACGAAGTTGAAGATTCCTCCCTTGCCTTGGCTATCGCCCGGATACCAGTTTTGAACCGTCGAGTACTTGATACGCGCGTTATCGCCAACAGCAACAAGTTCGACGACCGCCGCGTGCAGTTGAT
>JBGOVN010000135.1:0-4630 GCA_041478155.1 Bacteroidota bacterium
GTGCATCCACAGCGAGGACTTGTCCCCTAATCGGAAAGCTCTTGAGGTCAACCTCCTTGTTCCTCTGCCGGTCACCACATCCAACACAGAGACACGCGAGCGCAAGTACGGTCAACAGTCTCGCGTATTTCATCCGACAAACTTTATCATTCCATCCTTCCACTCTTCCCTCATTCCATTCTTCCATCATTCCATACTTCCCCCATTTTCACTACTCCATCTTCATTTGTGGATTCCACACAACTTCCCATAAATGATCATCAGGATCCTGGAAATAGCCGGCGTAGCCGCCCCAAAATGTATCTTGGGCAGGCTTGATTATCTTAGCACCAGCTCTTTTCGCTTGTTCCATGACCGTATCGACTTCTTCTTTGCTCCCCACATTATGGCCGATGGTGATTTCTGTAGCGCTCGGCGATTGGAGAGGAATTGTTGAGTCGTGAGCAATACTGCTTCGCGGCCAAAGAGCAAGTTTCAAACCGTTTTGCAAATCAAAAAATACGACCGCGCCGAATTCAAACTCTTTTCCTACAATTCCTTGTGTGGGAAATCCCAGCCCATCACGATAGAAGCTTAGTGACTTTTCGAAATCGTTCACGCCGATTGTTATGACTGTGATTCGTGGTCTCATAATTCTAATTCGTTTCTCCGGACCTGTTGCAATCAATGGTTGGCTATTGGCGTTTAGCTCCGGCTTTCTGATTACTTCCTTCTTCCCTTCACCTCCTCCTTTACCTGTTTTTTCTTCTTCCTATCTCCTCAATCCTTCCATAACTCCGTCCCTCCATTACTCCGTTCCTCCACTGCTCCACTACTCCATTACTCAACTACTCTATTACTCCATCGCTCCACGACTCCATTCCTCCACGACTCCATTCCTCCATCCTTTATCCACTATCTTCCTAGCGCTAATGCCTCCGCGATTTGCACGGCGTTTGTTGCCGCCCCCTTCCGTACGTTATCGGCGACAATCCATAGGTTGATGCCGTTCGCGACTGTGTCATCCTTCCGGATCCGACCGACAAACACTTCATCTTTGTTTTGTGCGCGCACGGGCATCGGGTAGTAGTCGTTCTTTGGGTCGTCCTGGACCACGATGCCCGGCTTTCCCCTGAGGAGCGATCGGGCCTCGTCGACTGAACAATGCTTCTCGAATTCGATGTTGACAGATTCACTGTGTCCGCTCATGACGGGAACTCGGACGCATGTTGCGGTCACATTGACATCTTCGCCCATAATTTTCTTCGTCTCATTCATCATCTTGAACTCTTCCTTCGAATAGCCGTCGTCCAGAAACGCGTCGACGTGCGGAAGGACGTTGAACGCGATCGGATGAGGAAACTTTTTGCTGTGGTCACTTCGATTCGCAAGTTCGCCCTCGAGCTGGTCGATCCCTTTCTTGCCGGCACCGCTGACGGACTGATACGTGGAAACGACGACGCGTTTGATCCTGAACGCATCGTGGAGAGGTTTGAGCACGACCACCATTTGAATCGTCGAACAATTCGGGTTTGCAATGATCCCCTTATGGGTGAAGATCTGCTTCCTGTTGACTTCCGGAACAACGAGTGGAACGTTTGGGTCCAGGCGGTATGCGCTGCTGTTGTCGATAACGACGCCGCCATAGTGGACAACCACTGGAGCATACCGGGAGCTAACGGCTGCCCCGGCGGAAAACAATGCGAATTCAATATGCTCGAGACGATCGGGCTCAAGCTTCTCCACTACGACCGGGTTGCCGTTGAATTCCATCCTGAGCCCTGCTGAGCGCTCAGAGGCAAGGAGGACGAGTCTTTTGACCGGAAACCTTCGTTCCTCGAGGACTTTGACCATCGTCCGGCCAACCAATCCGGTCGCTCCGACGACGGCGACATCGTAAAGTTTCATCCGGAACTCTCCATCACATCACCATTACAGCAATTGATCGAGCGTTTCGCGGGGTCGAATGACGCGAACCCTGTCGCCGTTGACGAGGACCTCCGCCGGTCGCAGCCTCGCGTTGTAATGGGACGTGTTGACGAATCCGTATGCCCCGGCGGTCATCACGGCCAGGTACTCTTGCGGGCGGACCCTGAGAAGCATTCGGTCGCGCGCCAAAAAATCTCCGGTTTCGCAAATCGGGCCGACAACATCGACCTTCTCGTGTTCGTAGGTCTCTATCATCAGGGGAACGATTTGATGATGCGCATTGTAGAGGCTCGGCCGGAGCAGGTCGTTCATACCCGCGTCGACAATGATGAATTTCTTGGCGCCATTTTCCTTGGGGTAAAGAACCTGCGTCAGCAGCACCCCCGCGTTCGCAACCACGGAGCGGCCCGGCTCCAGCCAAATCGAACAGCCCGTCGACTGGAGGATCGGCATGACGGCGGCAATAATTTCCTGGGGAGCCGGAAGGGCGTTGTGCGCTTCGTCTTCTTTTGGCAGCGCTTCATGCTGGATCGCATTGAAATACTGGACACCGAATCCCCCGCCGAAATCAACGTGGGAACAATGGATGCCCGCTTCCCGGAGCTGGCTGACGAACGCTGCCAGGAACTTAGCCGTTGCTATGAATGGCTCTGTTTTTGTGATCTGAGACCCAATGTGCACGTGTACGCCGATGACTTCGATGTTCGGCAATGTTGCGGCGAGCTTGTAAATTTCCAGCCCCTTCGACGCTTCGATGCCGAACTTGTTCGATTGAAGCCCCGTGGTGATGTACGGGTGGCTCTCCGCATCGATGTCGGGATTGATTCGAATCGATATTCGGGCGGTCGCCTGTAATCGCACGGCAGCGAGGGAGATCAAGCGGAGTTCAGGAATTGATTCTACGTTCAGAGAAAAGATTTTTTCCCGCAGCGCATACTCGATTTCATCCTCGCGTTTGCCAACGCCCGCGAATGCAATCTTCTTGGGGTCGAAGCCCGCACGGAGAGCCAGATAAAGCTCGCCGGCCGACACAACGTCGGCTCCGGCCCCTTCCTCAACGAGGATCTTCAAGAGAGCCGGGTTTGAGTTTGCCTTCAACGCGTAGCATACGACGTGGTCGCTCTCTCCGAAAGCAACATTGATTGCCCTGAAGTTTTCAACGACCTGGCGCTTGCTGTAGACGTAGAGCGGCGTTCCGTATTCCTCGGCCACCTCACGAAGCAGGACATTCTCGCAGTACAGGGCGTTGTCCTTGTAGTGAAAGGAGTTCACAGGAATAATCGGGGTGAAGAGAATGGAAGGAGATTTGCTGAGGTCATTTCGTCTGCCCGAAATACTTGAGGAGTGCATCTGCGAGCTTCGTTGCGCCGAACCGGAATGTATCGACGGCGGGTAACCCGGTCTCGCGCTCGATTTTCTCTGAAGCCTCCATCGACTCCTCGTCCGTCAAACCGATGGAATTGATCCCTAAACCGACGACCTTCGCCTGTTTGAAAAACCCGACGACATCCTCGTGCAACTTGACCGCCTTCTCGACGGAAGGCAATGTGTGGCCGTAGTCATCTTTGAGTCGTGTTGGTTGATGGCAGAGGATAAATGCGTCGGGCATAGAACCGTGAATGAGACCCAGGGTCACGCCGGAGTAAGCAACGTGTGTCAGGGCCCCCTGTCCTTCGACAAAAATATAATCGTATCCTTCTTCGGCAGACCGGTCGATCTCGATCTCAATACACCCGGCGGTGTAGTCGCTGATGATCGAATCGACGCAGATGCCGCGGCCGCGAATAAGCATCCCCGTCTGTCCAGTTGCGACGAAATCCGCTTTTAACCTTCGCTTGAGAAATTCCCGTTGAGTTTGGAGCATTGTCGTCATTTTACCGATGTTGCAATCGGTCCCGACGGTAAGCACGACCTTCGCTTTTCGCGTAGGCCAGCTTCCTTTCGGAACAACCTCCGACTCTGGAGGAATTCTTCTGTAGTCTGTAATCGTCACTCCGGACTGGCGTGCGGCATCGACAAACTCGGGGTCGTCGGAGAGAATTGTATGAAGGCCGCTGAGGATGTGAAGCTTATGCCTCATGGCACTCAGGATGTTGGTGCGCCACGAATCCGGAAGCCTTCCCCCCGGCGGGGCGATCCCGATCAACAAGTGCGTTGGTTTATAGCGGAGTCCTTCTTCGAGGTTCTTGACGACCGGAATATCGCCGCCGTAATCGAGGACTTGCTGGGAGGTCATTCCCGCCTTTGTGCTGTCGATGACTGCGACAACCTGCTCGCGCAGATACACGATGGCGGCGTTTGCGGTTTTCGACCGAAGGGGGCTGAATTTTTCTTCAGCAAGAACGAGAATCTTGCGTTGGTCCGGGCTCATGCGTCATGGCGATGGGTGGAAGAACGATTCTTTTAGAAATAAAAAATTCCCGGGGGCCTGCCCGCATCCAAGGCGGGTTGTAGTGCCGGCGGGAGTTTTCTCTATGTACCAAAAAAAGAGGAGGGATTCAAGGGGGATGAAGATTGGTGTGTGAGAGTAGGTTAATTGAAGTGTGGGAAAGCGGGATAAAGCATTACTGGAATGAGAAAGGAATAATGGAAAAAACGAGGGCCAGAAGGTTTCGAACGCGATGTCGAATGGTGATACAACCAACAGGAAATATTTTTTTGGAGGAAGAAGCTGTCGCAGAAAACGGATTGGAGATTGCTGAAGAGCTAGTGCCACTTCTAA
>JBGOVN010000119.1:0-4994 GCA_041478155.1 Bacteroidota bacterium
CAACAGCGGCGGCGAAACTCCGGCTGAGACTCGCACGTTCAAAAATTGTCCGCCTCTCACCGAATTCGCGATCCGGGAACAACGCATCGTCAACATAAACAGACCGTCTGCCACCTGTTTGCGCGATAGAACCGGCACGACCTCCTGGATCATTCAATCATCCTTCTTGCGCGGTTTTTCGCCTGCCGGCGGTACTTTCGAAGGAGGCACCTCTTCCAGTTCCCTGTCCGGATTCTTTGCCTTATTCGGGGACGGGGGTATGACGCTTTTTTTCACGGAAGAATCCGGAGGGGCCGCTCCTGGGATGCCACTCATCGTCGTCTGCACCGCAAGGGCGTATCGTGTCGTCGCGTATTTCTGGGTCAGCATCCTGTAATGGGCAACCGCGCTATCCGGACTGTTCAGGTAGTGTTCGTAAACCCAGCCGATCGCATACTCGCTCTTCGCCGCATACGGGGAATGAGGAAACGACTGCACGATGCTTGAGAACTGCGCGAGAGACTGGTCCCAACGCTTGGCTTGGACCATGGAATCCGCCCGCGCATAGAGAACTTCTGCCGGGTCGGCGGTTTGACGCACTTCCGCCAATCCCAGGAATTTTCGAGCCTGAGACGCGTACGGCGAGTCGGGATATTCGGCCACGAGCCGATGGTACTGTTCCTCCGACTTCGTAAACGGTTTCTCGGGGTGTGCGCGTGCGAGTTCCGCAAGAATATACAACATTCTCGGAGTGCGCACGCTGTCGCTGACCGATAGTGCTACGTTGTACCAGGCGTATGCAGAATCCGGCACATCAATCTCCGAATAGAAAACTTCCCCCAGGTCCTGAGCGGCAAGGGCTCTTAGAATCTTCAAGGAATCGGCATTCAATTTCGCAATTTTCACCGAGGCCTTGGAGGAATCTGCGACGACGCTATCCCGGCGGGCGGGTTGGACTGAGTCGACCGTCGTTTGTGATCCAACCGTGAGCAGACTGTCGTATCGTGCAAGTGCTTTGTGGGCTGCGAAGTACCTGTTTAACGCGTTGTATTTTCGCAGACCGTCGGCCGAAACCTGGAATCCCTGCAACAACGACGAACGTAAGTAATACGACCGCGCCGCAACATAGTCGCCGAAATCTTTTTCCAAGATGATCCCTAACTCGTACGATGCCTGTAGTCCGATTTCCGACCTGGCGTACGTCGTATCGATCAACCGGTATTCTTCCATCGCTTCATCGCGGCGGCCCATCGCCGCCAGCGTTCGGGCACGTTCCAACCGGATAATCGGGAGATACTCTTTCATCCTGAAGTCCTGAAAGAGTGCGTCGAATGTTCGCGCTGCCAGCTCGGTGTTTCGCGCCTCTCGAGCAGAGAGGCCGGCATGGAATCTGTCGTAATAAATGTGGTAGATGTCTTTGGTGTAGTTTGCAGCGTCGAAGTAGACAGAATCGGCCTTTTCGTACTCGCCGCGCGCTTCAAGTACATCGCCAAGAGTCGTTTCCGCCGTATTCCGAAGTTGTTCATCCTCGGCAACCCCCGCTGCCTTCATATAGTGCTCTTCAGCTTTGTCTAGTTGATTGAGCGAGCGATAAACCGACCCCTCCAGAAATTCTGCGCGCGATTCAAGGTCGGCATCGTGCTGGTCACTGGCCAGAGCGATTAACCGATCACAAGATTGGATTGCCTCGTCGTATTTTTTTTCCTGCATCAGTGTTCGTGCATACCACCACTGCCCTTCGGGAGAGAACGAACTCTTTGAGTATTGGCTGAGGAGTTCGGAAAATTTTCGTTCCGCCTTCAAATACTCGGCCTGGTAGTAGTACGATCTGCCGATCAAGAACAGCGCATCGTCGACCAGACCGCTCGAGGAATGGAAGGAAAGGATATTGGAGCACTTATCGATGACCAACGAGAGTTTTTGCTTTGCGTCGGCAGGTATTTGGTTCGCCTGTCCGGGGGCAATCGTTCTTCCACGGTTCGCGATCTCAGCTGCTTTTATAGCATCCTCAGCCTCTGAAAACAGTCGCTGCGCGTTATAGTATGCGTTGAAGTACGATACGGTGTTTTCGTACCCACGCGATAAAAAATCCCCAACGGGGTCGAACACGGCACATGCGCCAAGAGGGACACCCATGAGGATAAGCAGGAGGTAGGAAAGGAAGCGGGAATGGTCCAGACTCTTCATTCTTCTCTTTAACATACGGAACAACGGTATCGCATTCAATTGCTTCATCGAGGGTTGGTCGGACGTATGTCGATTTCGCTCACCATGGCCCGTTCGGGAGCGGTGACTGCCGCGAGGACCGTGTCTGCTACATCCTGAGGTTGCAATATGCTCCCTGTCTTGCCGGGTTTCATAGCCGCATTCGCGAATTCTGTATCGACGGAACCGGGACAAATCGTGATGACTCGTATGTTCGACTGTCGGACTTCAAGTCTTAGGCAGTTGGAGAATCCCATCAGCGCCCACTTCGTTGCTGCATACCCTGCGCCGTTCACAAACGCGTTTTTTCCTGCGAGAGAAGAAATGTTCACGATGGTTCCTCCCCGGCCCGTCTGCATCATCGGAAGAGCCTTCTGTACGCACAGGAAGAGTCCGCGGATGTTGAGATTCCACATCGCGTCGAATTCCTCCAGGCGAAGGTCTGTGACCGGGACGAAATAACCTATACCAGCATTGTTTACAAGGATATCCAGTCTGTGGAACCGCTGAGAAATCGCCTCGAACAGTTGCACGATATCCTGAGGCAGGGTGATGTCCGACCGGATTGAAATTGCCTTCCCGCCGGCGGTTTCGATCTCTTTTCTGACGGATTCAAGCTGAGGATACGTCCGCGAGCTCAACACCACAGTCGCTCCCTCCCTGGCCAACGTCAGCGCTATCGACCTACCGATTCCCCGGCCTGCGCCTGTAACCAATGCAACCTTATCCAACAACTTCATGCTTCGATATCTCCGAGCTGGGGCCTCACGATGATCTCCTCAACCATGAGTCCCCGCGGTTGTGTTGTTGCGTGGTAGACGATTTCCGCGACCTGCTTCGGTTTCATCATTGTCCCTGCGAATTTTTTCCGCTCAGCCGCAGCCCACATAGGCGTCAACACCGCACCCGGGTGGATGTTGAGGACTCTTACTCCCCGGCCGCGAACTTCAGCGCGGAGTACATCCATCATCGCCTCCGCGCCCGCCTTCGAAGCCGAGTACACGGCAGATTTCGTGTATGTCGTTTTCGAAGCGAACGAGAGCATGTTGACAACCAGACCTTCCCCTCGTTTCACCATCGACGGCACCACCGCGTTCGTGGCGAGAAACAATCCCCTCAGGTTTGTTTCGATAACTGCATCAAATTCCTTTATCGAAGTTCTGAGAAAATCCTTAAAATACGTAACCCCCGCATTATTGACGAGGATATCGATACGCTTGTGACTTTTGAGAATATTTCTTGCTACTCGGAGTACAGCCCTCTCATCCCTCATATCACAAACACCAACTTCGCAATCTCTCCCGCGATGCCGGATTCTTCCGCGGAGTGCAAAGAGCAACGACTGGCGGCGGGCCGTCGCAATAACACGGTCTCCATAGGACGAGAATGTTTCGGCAAGTGATTCACCAATCCCCGAACTTGCTCCGGTGATCCACACAACCCGCTGTTCGCGGCGCACACCATCACGTTTTCGTTTCACGGTTTATCAATGTCAGAAATTCATTCCGAGTTTTGACGTCATCCCGCATCGTCCCGAGCATAGCGCTCGTCGTCGCTACAGAATTCAGCCTCTCGACACCCCGCATGATCATGCACAAGTGACGTGCCTCCATGACAACAGCAACACCCAGCGGATTCAAACAATTGTAGAGTGTTTCGGCAATCTGTTGGGTCATTCGCTCCTGCACCTGGAGCCGGCGCGCAAAGACTTCGACGAGGCGTGGCAGCTTGCTCAACCCAAGGATCTTGCCGTTCGGAACATAAGCGATGTGACACTTCCCGTAAAACGGAATAAGATGATGCTCGCAGAGGCTAAAGAAGTCGATGTCGCGTACGATCACCATTTCGCTATATCTCTCATTGAAAATCGCTCCGTTGACGACGTCCTTGATGTCCTGCCCGTATCCCTTCACGAGGTATTCGTACATTCTCGCCACACGACGAGGTGTGTTGAGAAGTCCTTCGCGTTCCGGTTTTTCCCCTAAGAGTCCAAGGAGTTCCTTCACCAGGGCTTCAACTCTCCTTTTCGAGACGTCATCCATTATTCACCTTTGTACTCCACAGAATTATTCTCCGTCTCACGAAGTCGGAGCGAATACAACTTCCCCTCCTTGATTTTCGGCGAAAGAATTTTCCAAAAGGCCTTCACGATATTTTCGGCTGTCGGAATGACACCCGAAAGAAAGTCGACGTCAACGTTGAGATGTTTATGGTCGACCTTGTCGATAACTTCCTTCCGGATTACGTCCTTCAACTTCTTGAGGTCGATGACATAGCCGCTCTCATCGTTCGGCTCTCCGCAGACTGTCACCTCGAGAACATAGTTGTGTCCGTGGCCGTTCGGATTGGCGCACTTGTCAAATACCTCGATGTTCTTCTTGTCCGAGAACGCCGGATTGTAAAGCCTGTGTGAGGCGCTGAATGTTTCCCGTCGTGTTGCGTAGACCATAGACCTTAGAGTGCTCCCATAACTTCTGCCGCATGTCCATCGACCCGGACTTTCTCAAATACACGCTTGATCTTCCCTGTCTCGTCGATGACAAATGTCGTCCTTAGGATTCCCAAGTATTTCTTACCGAACATCTGTTTTGGGCCCCAGACACCGTAGCGGTTGATGACCTTCTTGTCGGGGTCGCTGAGGAGCGGGAACGTCAGGCCATATTTGCTCGCAAATTTTTCGTGTGACTCTACGCTATTGGCACTCACGCCGAGGAGCACGGCTCCTTTACGCCGCAACGATGACCGGTTCTCCTCGAACGAACATGCCTCCTTTGTACACCCCGACGTGTCGTCCTGGGGATAAAAATAGA
>JBGOVN010000276.1:0-3048 GCA_041478155.1 Bacteroidota bacterium
AACTTGCATGGAGAATGAATATCAATGAACGATTCGGTCCTATCTCGATCGGCCAGCGCTACATGTACTTCGAGTTGGTGACGAAAGAGTCGACGGTCGGGCAATCCGATACTTCGCTAGGCTCGAAATTCGACCAAACGCGCGAGGCAATCCTTCGCGGCAGATATCGCAGAGCACTCAACAGCTTCCTTGCTCGAGCCGGAAAGGAACGCGGCTTTTCGATTTTTGCAGATAGATTGAATCCTCTAAAGGTTACTCCCATCCCGATGATGACATTTCGAATTCTCGGATTTGGAGGCAGGATGTTCGAGGTACCATTCCTCGAAAAACAACTGGAGTGGCTGGAGACTGAAGTGCCGAATGCAGAAGTTATTCCTTAGGCGTTTTCCTCAACTGTCCGCTCACCTTGACGAGAAGCTCGATGGCCGGCTGGAAATCGGGCCTCAATTTCAACAACTCAAGAAGTCTGGCCTTCGCCATATCGGGTTCGTTCGCTCTTGAATACGCCAGGCTGATCATGTATCCGTTCTGAAGCTTCTCCATCGGAGTTTGGATGAACATATCCATTCTTTGATAAAACTTTAGAGCCCCCGCAGCGTCTCCGTTCTCGAGGGCAATATCGCCAAGAGTTCGGTACGCTCGAATCGTCGGCTCAACATCCAGTGAGGCGGTAAGAACGCCGGCTAACTCTTTGAGTCGTCCCTCCTCATGATAAAGTTTCGCAAGGTTCATGAAGGGCTCAAGGTCGAGCGGGATCTGATTAATGATTGTTTTGTATTCACTCTCAACACTCTTCCAATCCCGACGCCCCGTGTAGAAGGAAATCGCTTTCTCGTGCGCCCCCTTCCAATCGAGATCTCCTTCTGTGGCTTTCTCAGCAATTTGACCGAGCGTGTCCGTCGTCGGTATTGCATCGACGGTAGGGAATTGGTTCTTGAATGGCCATCCGGAAGTTAAAACCTCAGTCCGCCGGGTGGCAATGCGTTCATCGAGTTCTGTCATCGGACGGTCGTTCCAGAGTCTGGTTTCGTTGACAGTATCCGCCGAGGTCCATTCCTGTTGAGTCGCGAGGATGCCGTTCGCTCTCATCGTCCGTGCATACGATTGCGCGATAAGGAAATAGCCTCTCGAATTCGGATGAAGATGTTCGACGATAAGATTGTTACCTATCAAGGAATCGAGAGAGGCGGCCTTAAAAGCAGTCTCAATATCTGCCACGAACGAGGACTTTCCGTCATCCATAGATTGGATAAGGGCGTTGAATTTGCTATCGGTTCTGAATCTCAGCGCATCGTAGTCGCGCGCGAGTGTGTATTCGCGAAGCGCCTCGTGCCTCTTACCCTTCGCGTCAAGACATCGCGCAAGCTGATAGTGGGTGTCTGCATAGGTTGAATCAATCGCCGCCGCAGACCGGAGGGCAACTATGGCTGAGTCGATTGCGCCCGTCGCACGCAATGCAGCACCCGTTGCCTGCAGTTGGTGAAACGATGTCGCATGCTGCGTCGAAAGTGTCTTTGCATTGGCCGAATTGAAAGGAGGGTGGTCCCTCAGGTTCGACACCTGGGTCCCTAGCAACAGCTTGATCCCCGCATTTTGGCAAAGTCCCCGAATCTCCTGGAGGTTATCATGAAAGGTTGAGAAGGCGACATCATAGAGAGGACTTTGGGCGGGCACATACTGGTCACGCGCGAGAGTTTCCATCATTGTGCTGCGCGATATCGACTGGTGCGATGGAAACAGAAGTGCCGCAATGCTTTGCACGGAGTTTTTCGCGAGTTGAAATATCCGAAAGTGAATCAGGCGAAGATAGGCCATCGACATGAATCGGGAAGTACTTGCCGACTGGTGTGATGCAACTCCCAGGGCGCCGTAAAATTCATTATGCCCATCATACACGAGGATTAAGTCCGGCTCGTATTGCATCAACTCCTTCGTTATGTCAAGAACGGTGAAGCTGTTCGTTGCCGTCATCCCCAGGTTTATGACTTCAACGCTCTTTCGTGGAAACGTAGCTTTCAGCCGGTCCCGGAGGAAGGAGGAAAAGGAACCATTGTACCAATAGGGATATCCCACGGTAGTCGAACCACCGAGACAGAAGATCCTAGACGTTCCCTGCGGCTTGTGAACAGGGAAATATTCGGGGGAGGTCGTCGGTGCGAAATTAAGTTCGCCGAAGTAACGGAACTTAACATCAGGATTCATAAGGTAGTACTCACTACCGCGAATCTGATGACGTTTGAAGAGAGACAGATCCGGTCCGTAGTGCAGTGAACGGAGCAATATTTCCGTCCCAACGAGCAGGAAAACCGGAATCGAGAGGGTAATGAGGAAAAAGACTCTCTTCTTGGTGGGAGTGAGATTTGAAGGTACGTCGTGTGTTTGCTTTTTCTTCACTGTAAAGAGGAATGGATTGTCGGAGATCGCCGTTGTCGAGCGCTGAATGTACAATTAAGAGAACAAAAACCGAATTTCCAATTCATTCTTCAATTGTACTGTCTGCTATTGTCGTTGAAATTCGAAGCCATTTTGGATATATTGATAGTGTGAGTCCTCGATGAATCAACTCAAGAAAATTGGTCGAATGCTCTACCGGTGGTGGATGAAGTTCGCCGCGGGATTGGCTTTCGTCAACACGCGACTGCTTCTCTCTGTTGTCTACATCTTCATCATCGGACCCCTTCATCTGGTTATGCGGCTTGCCGGCAAGGACTATCTCGAACGGAGGCTTGGAACGTCGCCTTCCTATTGGAAGAAGAAAGAGGCGGTTGCGCACACTTTGGAAAGTGCCCGCCGGCAATTCTGAATGAACATCCTCGGCATTTCTTGTTTTTACCATGACGCAGCCGCTGCGCTCGTACAGGACGGCCGCCTCCTCGCAGCCGCGCAGGAAGAACGCTTCACCCGCAAACGGCACGACCCTGGTTTTCCGAAGAACGCAATCGAATTCTGTCTGAAACGTGCCAACCTTATTTCCCGTGACCTCGACTACATCGTATTCTATGACAAACCTTTTACAAAATTTGAACGTATCCTCCAGACGTACGTTGC
>JBGOVN010000168.1:0-4111 GCA_041478155.1 Bacteroidota bacterium
ACCCTTCCCCCCTTATCAGTACTCTTCTTGAAGAAGTAGTTTTTTCCGGAACGGAAGAAAAAATTACTTCATGGTCTCCAGCAATCAACTTCAGAGCGACCCCTAGGGTGACCATTGTGATGGCAATGAACACTGGTACGTAGTGGCACGCTCCTTGTAGCAATATCCCTTGGCCGCCCTGACTCATAGAGAGTGGGAAGTTCGGTTTCTGAAACCTCTTAGGGCTTTTCTGCGTTTACACGAGAAGACGCGGGTTTTCGAAGCATCGAACAAGCCCTTTTTCCCGCCCCTATCGATGATGGGTGATTTATAGCACCCTCGGAGCTAGATTCTGACTTGGAATGATACAGGTACATAGGTTGATCTGCAGAAGGAATTTGTTGCAAATTTGATATTGAGAAAGAAGTTAACGAAATTACGATAAGTCGTTTCCTAACAACATTAACTCCTTCAAGGAGGGGTTCACATGGGACAACAGCAACTCATACTAGTACTGCTTGGCATTATGATCATCGGTGTGGGGATCGCTGCGGGTCTTGGGTTGTTCTCTTCGAATAATGTCGCCAGCAACAAGGTTGCTATTATTCACGACGTCAACATCATTGCACAGCATGCGAAGAAGTATTTGACCCGCCCTGCGTCGTTGGGCGGTGGTGCCGGGTCCTATGCAGGATTCACAATTGGATCGAAATTGGCGAGCAATGCGAACGCAACATATGCTTCGACGGTGACGGCGACTGAGGTGACGGTCGTGGCAGTCTCGGCGTATGATGCGAATAACACGTTGACAGTCGTAATCGACAGGGACGGCAAGCTCGGTAGTTGGACGTACACCGGAGACTTCCAGTAGCCTAAGAAACAAGTACCGCGAAAACAGAGAACTCCCGGGGCCGGGGGTTTTTTTGTTTCTACCCGCTTCAAGAGATGGCTGTTCTCCTCGTTGCCTTCCCCATCGAACTTTTGTATATTGATCTTCGCTCAACAGGTACCCCCGTAATTCAGACGGAGTTCCTCGCCGCCGAAGGCCGAGATCCCAGCATTGTCTTCACTTCGAGCATGCAGCCGACGGTCGTGAGTCAGGACTCAATACACTGGCCCCCGTAGCTCAGTATGGATAGAGCAGCGGTTTCCTAAACCGTTTGTCGGACGTTCGAATCGTCTCGGGGGCACAAAAGCGTTGCAGGAGGGGGAACGTTCCGCGCAATGGTGTCCTGCGAATTCTCCTTACTGATTCTGAACCTACTACTGTAATGTCTCCGAGAAAGCCCTCCCGCAATTTTGAATGGTCGGACGCCGTTCAACCCCTCATCGAAAAATACGGGGGAAGAAATCATCCTCTCGAGTATCGCAACCGGTACCAGCTCGTCGTCATGGTCTTGTTGGCCGCGCAAGACACCGACAAACATATCAACGAAGTGTCGCCTGATTTCTTCAAAGCGTTTCCCTCGATGAAAGAGCTTTCGAAAGCCCAACCGGAACAACTCTACAAATACATTGAGACTGTCCGAAATTTTGTGAACAAAACGCGGTGGCTCGTCTCCCTCGCGAGGGAGGTAGGCGAGGATGGTCGAATTCCGACAACCCTCGGCGAGCTGACGAATCTGTCGGGAATAGGACGAAAATCAGCAAACGTTATCCTGCGTGAGTCAAAACTCGATCCGGAGGGCATCATCGTTGACCTGCATTTGCTACGAGTTGCTCCGCGGTTGGGAGTCGCGTCGGGGACGAATCCGGATAAGATTGAAAAGCAGCTCATGCGCGTGATTCCCCGAAAGGATTGGGGAGAAGTCGGAATGGCTTTTTCTTTCCTGGGACGAGAAGTTTGTCGGCCCACCAACCCGAATTGTCAGTCGTGTGTGATGAACAAGTTCTGCGCGTATTACCGTTCGATGAAAAAATAGTAAGACCCGGCGCCTCCCCCGATCGCCCGGACGTTATTTCAAGTCTTGTTTTGCCCGTCTCTCTTTTGTAAATTCTCTAGCAATGTTGTGTTCAACCGCGCGACCCGGCCTTGTGCGTCCGGTGCAACGGCTTCGCGTTCATAAAAGACTTCCAGAGTGATCATGCGACTGTCCAAAGCCTTCATCCCGACTCAAAAAGAAATCCCCGCTGATGCAACAATCCCGAGTCACCAACTCATGGTACGAGCCGGGATGATGCGTCAACTTACAGCCGGAGTATACTCATATCTCCCCCTCGGCTGGCGTTCAATGTTGAAGGCCATTGCCATCATCCGCGAAGAAATGGACGCTATGGGAGGACAGGAATTCCTTCTCCCCGCCCTGAATCCGGATTCCCTTTGGATACAGACGGGGCGACGCAATATCCCCAATTTCATCCTAAGTATTAAAGAGCGGGATCTCGTCCTGGCCCCAACTCACGAAGAAGTCATCGGCTGGCTGGCCTCGATGCATATTCATTCCTACAAGGATCTGCCGCAAATTTGGTATCAAATCCAAACGAAGTTTCGTAATGAACCACGTCCACGGTCCGGAGTCCTTCGCGGCAGGCAGTTCACGATGAAAGACTCGTACAGCCTCGACCGTACATGGGAGGATCTGGACAGGAGCTACGACCTGCACGCCGAAGCCTACAGGGCAATCTTTACGCGGTGTGGATTGGATTTCTTCGTGGTAGGGGCATCAAGCGGAGCGATGGGGGGGACCGGCTCGCAGGAGTTTATGGTGGAATCGACCTTCGGCGAGGATACTGCCGCCCGATGCGGTACCTGCGACTACGCTGCAAACGTCGATATCGCTTCCTCCAACGTCGGAACCGTCGGCCGCGTCAAGAGTGACAACAAGGTAGAGACTATTCGAACCCCCAACGTTCGGACAATCGACGAGCTCGCCGAGTTTCTCAAGGTTGACCGTACGCGCCTCGCAAAATCGAGAGTCTATGTTCACAACAAACTTCCTGTCATGGTCCTCATGATGGGGAATGACCAGGTGAATGAGATCAAGCTTTCCGCCGCCCTCGGAGGGGGCGAAATCGAAGCAGCGGATACCGAGTTTCTGATGAAGCTTACGGGGGCCGATGCCGGATCCATCGGACCGGTCGGATTCAACGGAAGGGTTATCGTCGACCGTCGGCTCGAGGGTGCAAACAACCTGATCAGCGGAGCAAACAAGAACGATGAGCATTTGGGGAATATCGATTTGGCGCGAGATGTCAAGGTCGGGGGCTACTTCGACCTTCGCCGGGTCGAGGAGGGTGAACCGTGCCCGAAGTGCAGCAAGCCTTTGAAGATTTCAAACGCCATCGAGCTGGGCCACATCTTCAAGCTCGGCACAAAGTATTCCGACGCGCTGAACATAAAATTTCTCGATGAATCGGGACAATCGAAACCGGTGATCATGGGAAGTTACGGTATCGGAGTCGAGCGGATCATCGCCTCGCATCTCGAGCAAAGTCACGATGAGAACGGCATCGTATGGAACAAGGCGCTCGCGCCGTATCAGGTCCATATTATCGCCGTCAACATGAACAACAAGGATATCGTACTCCGGGCCAATCAGATCTATCGGTTGATGGAAGAAGCGGGAATCGAGACGCTCTTCGATGACCGGGATGCCGTTTCGCCTGGTTTCAAGTTCAAAGATGCGGACTTGCTTGGAATGCCCTTTCAACTCATCGTCGGTGAGAAAGGGATGAAGAATAATCAGGTCGAGATCAAACGCCGCAAAACGGGGGAACGGACGATGGTAGCGACGGATAGAATTCTCGAAGAAGTAAAGAAACTACTCTCGGAGTAAACTCTGGACGTTACTAGAGGCTATCTCAATAACCAACCCCCGTCATGCTGAGCGCAGTGAGTGTCGCCGCAGGGCGAGACGAACGAAGTCGAAGCATGAGCGCCTGCCTATCGGCAGACAGGCCCGCCTGCCTCGAGAGACGAGTTCGGCGCCTGCCTGCCGAAGTTCCTTCGGCACGTAGGCAGGGCCTGGCAGTCCCGACGTTTGCCAGTCGGACGAAGTCGAAAGATATTCCCACGGAAGCACTGCTCGTGAACTGTCTTCGACTTCGCTCGCAAACGGTGCTCGCTGCGCTCAGACTGACGGGAGATATTTTTGAGATAGCCTCTAATTTCCATTCAACATTTGAAACCGGA
>JBGOVN010000222.1:0-3586 GCA_041478155.1 Bacteroidota bacterium
ATACTCCCGTGCATCGGAAACGACAGGCGGAACGACGAAAAGGACGACAGCGAAGCGAAGAGCAAGTCCGATACCGATGGTCGCGACGAGACGGCGACGGATCGCCATGGGTCAGATCCGCCAGAGGTAGGAAACCTTGACGAAAAAGCCCCTCTGGAACTCGAGGAACGAATCGTCGTCGACGTAGGCGCTTCCGTTCCAGCTTGAGCGTTCGTAGAGAGAACCATATCCGAAAAATACGACAGTTCCGGGGATGTACGTGAACGACGCAAGAAAATCGGTGAGGAACGAACGCCGGTACTTATTATACTGGGTGATTCCCCGGAAGAAGAGATATTTGTTCGGTTGATAGACGAGCTTGAGCCGGCTGATGGGATAGTCGTAGATGGCGGTATTGTCGGAGTCTCGAAGGAACTTCGAGTAGGTGAGGGTGAGCTCGGATGTCAACACGTCCGACGGTTGGAAAATAATATCGGCGGTCGCGCGTTGCTCATTCCCCTGAAATGGAAGCGTTGAATAGTAGATCGAGTTTGCGTTCCGGTACTGCAGGGTCAGATAGAGCCACCTGTTCACCTGGCCGCCGGTAGAGACGAGCTCGCCGCCGGTGAGGAATCTTTGTCCGAGAAAAATCTCCGTTGAGTAGAAGTAGCGGAAACGAAGGTTCAAGGCGTTTGAAAAATAATTTGTCATCGTAACGGCATCATACGTCTCCCACAACGAACTGAACTCATCCCGGGTCTGCAGGGCATCGATCTCTACATCGACTCTGCGGATCGCCTCAAGAGACGGATAAAACTTCGGCCGTACCAGACCATTCAGTTTAAAAATTCCCGTCCGGGTCAGAAATCCGGTCTCTGCTGTGAAGTTTTCAGAGACCTTGCTGCTGCCGAAGTCCATGTCGAGGTCGCGTGAGTTGTGCTTGTACACAAGGGAGAAAGCGTGCCCGTTGAGCGTTGAGGCGGAGTCTGCAGGTCTTGTCTGAGAGAGGAAACCGTAGTACTCGACCGTACCAGCGTCACTGAGCCGGAGCGCTCCGTCAGAGCCGGCAACGCGGTTGAAGCTGTGGTCGAGCTCCCGTGCAGTGTAGATGGCGCCAAGGTAATTGTCGCCTCCGAGCGCCTGTTTATATCGCGCGATCGGAATTTGGACATGCCTCCCGCGGCGCAGCGGGTTTTCCTGGTCGAGAACGTCGACGGCGTACAGTGTTGCGATCGTGCTGGAAGGTGTCACCTTTCCGGTCAGTTTGACGCCGACCAGAGGTTGCACGACGGTGCGTGTGTGAACAATGGCCGTGAGGACGTCGTTGGCGAACACGTTGGTGGCTGCGATTCCGAAATTTTCATTGCCTTCGAGAAAAAAAGGTCGCTTCTCGGCGTAAAATAACGGATATCGCAGGTTTATGTCCACCTGGCCTGCGTCCGCCTCTATTTGACTGAAGTCGGGATTGTACGTTGCGTCGAGGATCAGATCGGAAGTAATACCGTACTTCGCCGTCAGACTTCCCTTGCCGATGTTCTCTGCTGAAACGAGCGTTCCGGCCGGAGCAGAAAACTTCCTGCTGTATGTTTCAGCAGGAAGGATTTCAAGGAGTGAGAACGGCTTGATTCCCGGATACACCATCGGCGCCATTTCGGTGAGGAAAGCATATCCTTTCTTTGGGTCGAGTTCCGGGTAAGAGACGTGCTCCGCGCGTCGGCTCACCTGGCGCTCGAAAAAGACTCCCATCGTGACAGGCTCTTTCATCGAATAACGTATGCTCTTCAGCGGAATCTGTATCTCAATTGTGTACCCATCCTTACCGATCAGACCGGAACTGTACCAGATGAGGTCGAGACTGTAGTCCTCAACGCCGGCGGCGAATCGGCTGTCGCCCTGGATTCCGTAGGGATTTACATAGAAGCAATACAGTGTCTGCTGATCATTGAACGAATCGAGGTTTATGCACACCCAGTCCTCGGGGCGAATGTTGTCGCGGCTCGTTACTGTGGCCTTGATCAGCGATGGGTCCGGGTCGAAGCAATGGAACGCGAAGTAAAGGTTATCGTCGTCGTACGCCATGTAGGCGACAGTCGACTCGGGCATAACGCGGCCAAAGTCGGGAATGAATGTCCGGAAGTGGGTCACGTACGGAGCAATCTGCCACACCGCATCGTCGAGTTTCCCGTCGATGAGCGGGGGCTGGTCGGTGCGCAGCGGCCGAAGTGGCTCGGCCGTCGGTGCTTGCGCCAGACATATCGAACCGAAAAGGAATGAAAGACGAAAGAGTATCGAAAATCTTGTCACGGAGTGGGGGAGAAGTTTTTCTTTGAATCTACAAGACTCGTGAAATAAGGGGAGAGATGCAAGAGGAGGAGGTCATCCTGAGCGCTGTCGCCTAAAATGACATCAACTCTCGTTGTTGCTTATTTTTCGTTGCAGTCGGGGATGTGTGGTGAGGGACTGTCCGCGTTGAGGCCGAATCCGAAGTGGAACAGCGGTGCTTCACAACCATCCGTAGGAAGATTGTTGAGACCGTTCGTGAGTTGACTGCTCCATCTCGGCCACGTGTAGGGTAGTCTGCCCGTAAATGCAACGTCGCCAAACAAAACATCTGCAACGCCTTCTCCTTCTGTGCCCGGCAGCCAGGCAGCTACCAGAGCATCAATCGACCGGAGATGATTCGTCACAACGAGCGGTCGGCCGGATAACACGACGACAACGGTCTTCTTGCTTCGCGCTCTCACACGTTGAATGGCCAACGAATCGACTTGTGAAAGCGACAATTCCCACTCGTCTCCAACTCCCTCAGCATAAGGCTTCTCGCCAACCACCGCGATGCCAAAATCCGCTTTCGTTGATTTGTCACTGGAGATAAGAAAGTTTCCCTCGGGGTCGTACATGACTCGCGTTCCCGAAGAGACCATCTGTCTGATCCCCCCGAGAATCGTTGTTCCCGGCTCAATTGATCCCTCCTTACCTTGCCAGGTTATCGTCCATCCGCCGCACATGATTCCGATGTCATCTGCCCCTCGGCCGGCTACCAGAATCAGGGGAGCATCTTTGGACAACGGGAGTGTCTTGCCCTCATTCTTCAAGAGTACAAGTGATCGTTGTACTGCTTCGCGAGCAAG
This sequence comes from Bacteroidota bacterium, assembly GCA_041478155.1. Classification (GTDB taxonomy): domain Bacteria; phylum Bacteroidota; class Ignavibacteria; order UBA10030; family UBA10030; genus JBGOVN01. Next base: position 3,111 of record JBGOVN010000222.1, read on the forward strand.
CGCGCGATGCGCCTTTGAGCCGATCAATTCCAATGTCGCTGGATCCGGGAAGGGATGTTCGAACAATCCCATTTTGAATTTCACTGTGAGAATTCGTCTGACAGCATCATCAATGCGCGGCATCGTCACTTCGCCTTTTCCGACTGCCAGTCTCAGCGTGTCGATGAATCGTGCGTACCGTTGCGGTACCATGTTCATGTCCACACCGGCGTTAATGCTCGTCACGACTGCACTATAATAATCGGGCGATACCTGGTCAATCCCTCCCCAATCAGAAATGAGAAATCCCTTGAATCCCAATTCATTCTTGAGAACATCGGTCAGAAAGTATCGTTGACCGTGCATCTTGGTTCCGTTCAAGCTGCTATAGGACACCATGATGATATGTGCACCCGCTGAGACTGCGGCCTTGTATGGAGGAAGGAATAAAGCCCGGAGAGCGGACTCATCCGCACGAGTGTCCCCTTGGTCGAGAT
>JBGOVN010000313.1:0-2663 GCA_041478155.1 Bacteroidota bacterium
ATGAGAGAAACGAGTTTGAGAATATTCTGTTGATTTACTTCGATATTGCCGTCCGGAAGCTCGAGATTCCGGCGTGCCGTGGCACCAAGGATCCTCTTCGCTTCCTCGGCCTCCTTCGCCCGAGTTTCTTTCGTTCCCCGCGTGCCAAGCTCTCCTCGCGTAACGTCTGCAAACGCAACGGCTCTGCCTTTCTTCACAAGTTTTGCGATGGTTCCGCCGCACGTAAGTTCGACATCGTCCGGGTGAGCGCCGATGACGAGGAGATCGATAGGCATGTTCATGTTCCTGAAAGTGTGACTGCCAATATAGTCAACGAGGGATTGAAAGACAATCCAGGAAAAAATGGAGCCCACCTTATAGGTGGACTCCATCCTCCTGCTTCGCATGCTCACCGAGCGAGAACCTTGAAATTACGACAAACATTAAATACTTTGCGTTAACGAAGCCATGCCAACCGAAAAAAACGTACTCAGTGTCAGCGAAATTACGCGCCAGATCAAATTCTCACTCGAGAACCATTTTCAACGCGTCTGGGTCGAGGGAGAAATTTCCAACCGGAAGCTCCATACGTCAGGACATTTGTACTTTACCCTTAAGGACGAAGGGGCCCAGATATCTGCGACCATGTGGCGTAACAGGGTCGCTCACCTACTGTTCACACCGGAAGACGGGATGAAAGTAATCGCCCGTGGCGCCATCACAGTCTATCCCCCCCGGGGCAATTACCAGATCGATGTCGACCAACTCCAGCCCGTCGGCCTCGGTGAGTTACAAGTGGCCTTCGAAAGGCTGAAGCAGCGACTGGCTGCAGAGGGATTGTTCGACCAGGAGAGGAAGAGGCCTATACCGGAATTTCCACAACGCATCGGCATTATTACCTCTGAGACAGTAGCGGCGCTCCAGGATATCCGCAGCGTTCTTTCCCGACGTATGCCTTCAGTCGAAGTGATACTACTTCCAGTACGTGTACAGGGTCCGGATGCTGCGGAAGAAATTTCTGGTGCGATCGCAGAAATGAACAGCTATGAAAATGTGGACGTCATGATTGTCGGACGCGGCGGAGGTTCGCTCGAGGACCTCTGGGCATTCAACGAAGAAATTGTTGCACGTGCCATTGCAGCGTCGAGAATTCCAATCATCAGCGCTGTGGGTCACGAAATAGACTTTAGCATTGCCGACTTTGTTGCGGACCTGCGTGCGCCGACGCCATCGGCCGCCGCTGAGTTAGTCGTGCGTAGTCGCACGGAGCTTCTTGAAGTTTTACGCAATTTGTGCTATACTATGCGAGAAAGTGTGGAACAATACGTCACGACAGGGGAAGATCGGGTGCAAAATCTCATCTCGAGTTACTCGTTCAATCGTCCGGTCGACCTCATGCGGGAATCTCGTCAACGAATCGATGAGTTTGAGCGAAGCCTCTCATCGAGTTTTTCGCACGCCCTGAAGCTGGCTGAGAGACGCCATGACGGCACCCGCCAACGACTCGAAGCATTGAGCCCGAGGGCTGCGCTCAAGAGGGGATACACCATGGTGAGGAGAAACGGAGTGCTAATCTCTTCGTCACACCTGCTCCATGATGGCGACGAAGCGACAATTCAGTTCCACGACGGGTCTGTCAGGACAAAAGTCGACAGGAACGAGGAGAAGCACCAATGAGCGTGAAGAAAAACCAGAAGACAGCGTTCGAGTCATCACTGAAACGCCTCGAAGCAATCGTCGAGTCGCTGGAACAGGGGAAAGTTTCATTGGATGAGGCGGTTGAATTGTACGAAGAGGGAATCCGGCTCTCAAAGGAGTGCGGTGATAAACTGAAAGCGACGGAGCTCAGGATCAAGAAGCTTACGAAAGACCTCAGCGGTCAGTTCCAACTCAGCGAATTAGACAACGGATGAGCAATCTCGAATTCAAATTTCTCGACAAGATCAACACGCCCGACGACCTACGCAGATTAGAAGTGAAGGATCTTCGCACGGTGTCGGGTGAAGTACGAGAGTTTCTCATCGACTGTGTCTCCAAATCTGGAGGCCACTTAGGAGCCGGACTGGGTGCGGTAGAACTGGCCGTCGCTCTTCACTACGTTTTTAACACTCCTCATGACAAGCTTATTTGGGACACGGGACATCAGGCATATCCGCATAAGATTCTGACGGGCCGCAAGGATCGCATGAGTACGATCCGCCAGTTGAATGGTCTCAGTGGATTCCTAAAGCGAACCGAGAGTGAATACGACACGTTCGGTGCTGGCCACGCGAGCACGGCGATTTCCGCTGCTCTCGGCATTGCAACCGCCCGCGATTTTGCGGGAAAGGATTTCAAGGTCGTAGCGATCGTCGGTGACGGATCGCTGACTGGCGGTATGGCTTACGAGGCCATGAATAACGCTGGATTGTTGAAAAAAGACATGATCGTCATCCTGAACGACAACCAGATGGTCTCTCTCTCCTCCGTGAAACCAACCCTCTGGTCGCTTCACAACTATTTCAACGAGATGCTTACCCATCCGGGTTACAACAAGTTCAAGGCAAACGTCTGGGAGCTTACAGGGAAATTGGATTCGTTCGGAGATCGGTTACGGACTATTGCAAACAAAGTCGAAAAAGGAGTGAAGGCTGTCATCACGCCCGGAATGTTGTTTGAAGCGCTCGGTTTTCGGTACTTCGGAC
>JBGOVN010000074.1:0-5968 GCA_041478155.1 Bacteroidota bacterium
GAGCCCAACCGGTGATCCCGGGGCGGACTTTCAGTCGATGTTTATAGAGAGGGATTTCCAGTGCCAGTTTTTCCACAAAATACGGGCGTTCGGGCCGCGGCCCGCCCAGGCTCATGTCCCCGTGTAACACATTGATGAATTGCGGAACCACCTCGTGATGGAGACGACGGAGCAACCGGCCCATCGACGTCACGCGAGCGTCATTCCTTCCCGCCCAGACAGGCCCGGACGTGTCCTCTGCGTCCGTACGCATCGAACGGAATTTGAGAATTTTGAAGACGCTGCCGCCTTTCCCAAGCCGTTCCTGTTTGTAAAATACCGGACCCTTCGAATCAACTTTGATCGACGCCGCGATCACGAGCCAGAGCGGCATCCCGATTACGACGACAGCCAACGAAACAAAAAAATCCAGAATTTGTTTGAGAGCCGCTTCCCAAGGTCTGAGCAGTTGGGGGCGCACGTCCATCAGAGGAGACCCATAGAGGGAACTGATTCTAGCCTGGCCGCTCACGATATCGTAAAGGTCGGGGACTATTTTCATCCCCACGTCATGGCCGTTACAGCATTTCATGACTTCGAGAAGCCGATGGTGTTCCGTCGTATCCAGACCGATGAGTACCTCTTGAATCCGATGCTCATCGAGAAGGCGCGGGACATCCACGATCGAACCCAGAACCCGGATCGATTGGTATGAATTCGGTTTTGTTTTCTTACCGACGTCCTTCGTATTCAATGCGGCAAATCCGACGACGTTGTACCCGAGGGTGGGATATTTCAGCACCATGTCGCATAATTCAAACGCCTTCTCGGACCATCCGACGATCAGCGTGTTCCTTCCTCCGATGCCGCGACGCAACAAGCGTTTTTGTACGAACCGGAGCGTGAGGCGCCCTGTCGTTACGAACGTATACGTCAGAACCCAGTACCCGATGATCAACAAGCGCGAATTCGTATGCGCGTTGGTCGATTCATCGTCGATGAAAATGAAGAAGAACAGGAGAAGAACCCCGACGGCCGTCGTTCGAAATATGGTGACAGCTTCGTCGAGGCGGGAGAGCGAGTACCAGGGACGATACAGTCCGAACAGCAGGAACCAGACGAGCCAATAGAAATAGACCGCCATCATAGGAAGCAGGAACTCCGGCTCAATCGTGTACTGGACGGCACCGCTCTTCACGCGGAACCAATAGAAAACCGCATATGCGCAGGTGATCGTCAGAAAATCTACGGTCAATCCCACCGCAAGATCCCTTGCTTTCGTTGTCATAACGTTCGTACCGATCTCATCGAACAACCTCCCAAGCCGTTCCCTGACTCCTTCGCAGAAACTTGAAGAATCCGACGAAAAGCGCTGTGTTCATGGCAACGAAATAATACGGAAGACCCAGGATTCCAATTTGTATTTTCATGACCTCACAGAGCAGACCGAGCAAGGCAGTCAAAAAGAAAACTCCCTCCATTGTAAGAAGATAACGAAAAAAAGGGGATGTGCCGGCAAGAACCAAACAGCTGAGAGTCAAAACAAGAATGAAGAAAGGGACGAACCAACGGATAATCTTATGCGACCACAACTCGAAGGCGACAATCCCGAACCGGGGAGACAGAAGAGACGCATATTCAGAGATTCCATGGAAATTAGACGCTCCAATTCTTACTTTTCTTCTGAATTCGCCCACGACAGAATTAGCAGGGTGTTCATACGCGAGCGCGGACGGTTCGTACACTATCCTGTAGTGTCTTTGAAGGACGCTCATGGCAATAACAAAATCATCGGTTACGGGCTTGGATGCGGGCAAGGGGACAAAGAGGGCCTTCCGCAAGCCGTAAATCGCGCCCGTCGTACCCAAAGTCGTGTAAAAATCGCTTTCAAGTTTTTTCACAATATTCTCGTACCGCCAGTAGGAACTCTCTCCAAGGCCACCGACTGTCCTGTTATTCGATTCGAGGACGAGCTCGCCGCACACCGCGCCAACGATCGGGTCGGCAAAGTGTTTCACGAGATTCTTGATAGCAGAAGTGTCATACAGCGTATTGGCATCTGAGAGGACGACAATCTCCCCCTCGGCTTGTTCGATGAGATCATTGAGGACGAGCGCTTTGCCCCGCCGCTTGCTAAAGAGGAAGGGCTTCAGAAATACAGACCCTTGTTCTTCAAGCAACTTATTCGTTCCATCGGTCGAACCGTCTGAACCAATCAAGACTGTCAGTCGCTCACGCGGATAGTCGATGGACGCGAGATTCGCCAGGCGCTTACGCAAATGGTCTTCCTCGTTGAAAACGGCGATGACGACGGTGACCGTCGGCAGATGAGCATCTGAAACAGAAACACGCGCTGCTTTCTTCTGTTTCCTTCCGACGAGGAGGATGAAAGGATAAAGCGCATACGTGTAGATAACCAGAAACGTCGCACACCAAAATACAATCTGTAAAGTTATCTCCATAGACAAATCACTGTTGTCATTCAACCCTCTATGCCGATCGCTCTAAAGATCTCCATAAAACGTTTTTCGTACGTATGATCTCGAAGAGTGCGTTCGTGCCCCGCCCTTCTGACCGCCTCCCGTTCTGAGTCATGCTCCAGATAGTATCGAATCTTATCGATGAGGCCATCTGGGTTTTCAAACACGCCAATTTCCTTGCCGGGAACATAGTAGCGCTCAAGTCCCTCCGCGTTCCCCGTGAGAAGGAATCCCCCAACCCCGGGAATTTCAAAGTTTCTTCCCTTGATCTGCTTTCGTTTCTTACGAAATAGTACGGACGCGTAGCTGACCATCTCAGGGAGAGAGTTGAGTCGGAGACTATCATCGGCCCGTCGATTGAGGGCTATCTTGGCCAAAGGTTTCCAACCGAAGGTTGGGAGCCCTTCGGTAAAATTCAAATTGACCCTGCTTCTCAGAAAGAGTTTGAGCATTTCGTTGCGCGTCATACGGCCGTTCTCCCACCCTTTTCCCCAACAATCCACCGGAATCCCAGCCCGACGAAGATATTGAATGATTTCCAGTCGATCCGAGTGTACCTGACCAACGAATGTCACATCCAGATCGGGCCCCACATCGACCGGCTGCTCCTCGAAATGGTTGAACGCCCACTGCGATTCAATGACCTTCTTGCATCCAAGGTCCACATACTTCGAAGCCGAGATCGAGTCTGTTGTGACGACCCAATGGAAGAGCGGAGCCCATCGCTTCGAAAAGCTCTCGAAACGCCAATGGTCATCGCCAAACCAGTTGAGCGTTACAGCCCCGCTCTTGTCAGAGATCCACCGGATCGTTTCTTTCGCGATTTCATCTGTAAACAGTACAAAGTAGCAAACCTGCGGTTGATTTTCCCGAACCAAATCGCGGAGTCGCGCATTCATCGACTCGCGGCCAACACTGCGTAACACTTCATCGAACGGAAACAACGTCGCATCAACGTTTGGCATCCGTTTGAGCGTACTATAAAAATTCTCGTACTCATAGCTGTATCCTCTCGCCGGAATTCCGTAGTCGTACTTGAGTCCGACATAGATAACGCGAATCAAGCGGGATTCCCTTTCGCCTGACCCTCAAGCCGCTGGATGGTCGAGGACATCGAATCAACGATCGACTCCCATGAGAATTGTTCCGCCATTCTTCGGCGTCTTGCCCGTGCTTCGTCCGAACGATCATCGAGGGCATTCTGAACCAATTGAACAAACTGGTCTTCGGTCTCCGCAATGAAGACAAGGTCTTTGAATTTCCTTACTTCCGGTAGGTCCGTCGAGACGACTGAAAGGCCGAGTGCCAAGTACTCAAGCAGTTTCAGCGGATTCGCGGCCCTCGTCAACGGGTTCATGCGGAAGGGAATCAACCCGATGTCGAACATCTGCGCATAGTACGGAAGGTTTTCATACGGAATGTTGCCCAGATATGTAATGTTCGAAAACTTCGAAAAAAGTGAAACGTCGGTTGACGATGGACCAATCACGACGAATGACACGGAAGGATAATGTTGTGCACATCGCACAATCAAGTCCAAATCGACCCACGTCGTTATCAACCCAAAGAAACCGACGACGGGACGCTTAATATCTTTCATGGCTGCCGGAACGTCGTCCTTGAACTGTTTGAAATGATTCGTATCGACCCCTTGCGGCAGGTAATGGCTCTCACCATTCCTGGGTTTGCGGGTATGTACGAGCAGATCGGAAGAAGCGAAGCAACTGTTCACTTTGTCGAGAAGAAGTCTTTCCATTGCCGGCAAGGATTCAAACACATCATCGAAGCCGGAGTAGTCATCGACACAAAGATAATGACTCGACGATTCCCCGAGAGTTCCGATAATATCTGCAACCAGCGGCGTGGAAGGAAGTACGACAGCATTGGAAAACTTGAGCTGTTTCATTTTGTCCAGAATTGAAGCGCGCAATAAACGCTCATTCAACAGGCGTACCATCCCGATATCGTAGAACGGAAGCACCAGCGAATGAAGCTCGGTAACCGTGGAAGGAATGCCGGGAGTATCCCTGCGAACAACTGTCTTAAATGCTCTGTCCGCAATCTTTCTCATGTCATACGACCTAAATTTCGGAGAACGAACACTGATCCCGCTCACCCACAGGAGGCGATTATTCCTGGCTAGGACCGTTCCAATATGCTGGACAGTCGACGGATGACGGTTCCAGTCGCCGCTAATAACGACGATGTCGCGATCTTGCAGCATTTTTCTTTTTCGTTGCCGAAATCCCGCTCATGCGTTTAACGCGTCTTCCTTTTGTAGAGCTTGTCTTCGAGAATTCAAATATTCCACATCCATATTCACAACCACAATTCGAACTCACTGCTTCGCTCGTGAGGGGAACTTCTTCGTGGAGGTCACCGGCATCGTCAACGTACGAGAACCCGATAAGGCGGGCCTTCCCATGTGCCATCGAGAGAATCGTCTGGATCGCCAGCACCCGATGGGCGTTGAAATCGATGCGCTCGCTTCCGATCGGAACGGAAAGATAAAGAGTACCCCCGGGCCTGAGTATTTTCAGAAGATTGTCAAACCCTTTTTCATGACCATGAAGGTCGATCGGATCTCCGTATCGTCCCAAGCCGAAATGCTCCAGGGCGTGGAGACATGAAAGAGAGTCACAATAATCCTGGAACCCGGTCTCGGGACTCGTGAGGTCAACCTGTCGGAAAATAATCGAAGGATCCGCTGATCCAAGTGGTCGAATGTCGAACACTTCGATGGTCCGGAACGAGGCAACATGGGCGACGAAACCGTCAACACGGGACGCGACATCGACATGCCGGCGCGGATTGCTTCGAAAGATCCGGCGCGCGACGAGGAGGTCTTGATGATAATAATGCCCCTGAGCCGTCCCGCTGGATGCATACCTGTCGTCGAGACACGGCATCGTCAATCGGATCCGGAACGGCGAACCCTTCCTCTTGTTCTGCTGTTTCAGTATCCAATACTCTTTCACAAAGAGCGGAAGGCCGCGGAAGGCAAAGACAAAGCGGAGCGCATTGATTCCAAATGCAGACAGCCAAGCATGCACCGACTTTAAGACCGAACCTGCCACCATCCTCTTGATCTTCTTCGTGGTCTCTACTGAGGGCATTCTCTTATGGCTCCTGATTCATACGGTCACTTTGTAAAATGCCAACGCGTTGCGTACCAATAAAACTTCATCTTGTCGAAGGGCATCCTCTTCTTCTGAAATCCTGACATGCTGGCCACCGTCAGAAGAGACCAGATCAAAAGCCTGACAACAGTAGATAGGAACAATTCAATTTGGACGGCAAAGGCGTAGAGGGGGCCGAAATGCTTTCTGAAATACTTAAGTTCGCTATCCAGAACGAGGTATCGTGTCGACGACTTGCCAGGGGAGCTGCTTGCACCCTCGCGATGGATGATGCTTGCCCCCGGAAAGTACACTATACGCCAGCCCATCCTTTTTGCCCTAAGACACCAATCGTGCTCTTCGGAGTACAGAAAAAATTGTTCGTCCATC
>JBGOVN010000294.1:0-2840 GCA_041478155.1 Bacteroidota bacterium
CAGAAAATTCTACATTCTGGCCGATGAGGGCATTCACTCGAAAGTACCTCAGGAATCCTGGGACTCGATTGCCAGTGAGATGTCTGGACATTTTTCCAAAAACCAGTTTCGGACAGGGGTCCTGCACGGTGTCCAAGCGGCAGGCCGTGTGCTGTCGAGACACTTTCCGAGATCCTCGGGAGACAAGAACGAACTGCCGAATGAAGTCGACATCCGCTAATACCCGCCGCACCCCCCCCGTATGAAATTCCGAGCGGCCGTTGCGCAAATTGATTCTCGCGTTGGAGACCTCAAGTCGAATCTCGAGCGTCATCTTGATTTTGCAGACCGCGCAATAAAAAAAGACGCTCAGCTCATCCTCTTTCCGGAGTTAAGTCTGACCGGATACTCTCTACGCGATTTAGCATGGGACCTCGCTCTCGATCCGGCGGACCGAAAAACACTACGTTCATTGAAAGAGAAGAGTAAGAAGATATCGATTGCTCTCGGTTTTGTCGAAAGCGGGGACAATCATGGGATATACAATGCCGCTCTCTTTCTCGAGGACGGCGAAATCCGGCACGTGCACAGGAAGGTATATCCGCCGACGTATGGAATGTTTGAAGAGGGACGCTACTTCAGCTCGGGCAGCGAGGTTGCAGCTTTCGACTCGAAACTCGGCAGGTTCGGCATGCTCATCTGCGAAGACCTCTGGCATCTTTCGCTGCCGTATATCCTCGCGTTGGACGGAGCGGAAGTCATCTTGTGTCTCACAGCGAGTCCAACGCGTCTCGCCGGGAACGCCCCCGCGTTCGGCAACGCGGAGGTTAATCACGAACATCATCGCACGTTCGCAAGATTGCTCAACACGTATCTGCTCTTCAGTAACCGCGTTGGTTTTGAAGACGGTGTTAATTTTTGGGGAGGCTCGGCCGTCGTGGCTCCCAATGGCACGATGATGGCAAACGCCAAGCTTATGACGGAAGAGTTGATCTTCGGGGTCGTCGATTCCGGCGAGGTGAAGCGAGCGCGCAGATTTTCGCGACATTTCCTCGACGAACGTCCGGAGCTTACCCTTCGGCATCTTCAACGCCTGAACAAGTCTGAACCATCCTCCCGCTAGTCATCCTCATCCCGCCGAAGAGCATCGGAGGCCCGGTAGAACTTTGATTGAATCTCCCGCCTTTTTTTTGTAACTTCTCCCGTAGAGATATTCTCATTGCCATCAAACTGATCAATTCCGAAGGTCTATGTCCAACGGTCTGAAAACTGCGTTCCTGTTGGCTCTTTTGACAGGATTGCTGTTGTTTGTCGGTCAGGCCATCGGCGGAACAAACGGCCTGTTTATTGCCTTCTTTTTCTCTCTTGCGCTCAATTTTGGTAGTTATTGGTTTTCCAGCAGCATTGTATTGATGGCCTATAGCGCGAAAGAAGTCACAGAGGCAGAGTCCCCTCGCCTCTATGCAATTGTCCGCCGTCTGGTAACGCAGGCCCAGCTCCCTATGCCGCGTATCTACACTCTCCCGAGCGAGACTCCAAACGCGTTTGCAACCGGCCGAAATCCCGACCACGCCGCTGTGGCGGCAACCGAAGGCATACTTCGGATACTGAGCGACGACGAGCTTGAAGCGGTGATCGCCCACGAATTGAGTCACGTGAAGCATCGGGATATTCTGATTTCCACCATCGCTGCCGCATTGGCAGGCATGATCACCATGCTGGGACGTTCGGCGATGTACCTATCCATATTCGGCGGAGGAAACAGAAGCCGGGAGAATTCCAATCCCCTGGGTCAGATTCTCCTCATCATTCTTGCTCCGATCGCAGCGATGCTGATTCAACTTGCCGTCTCGCGTTCCCGTGAATTTTCAGCTGATGAGGGAGGGGCTGAGCTCTGCCACAAGCCCCTCAGTCTTGCGAACGCGTTGAGAAAGCTGGAGAAAGGCGCTGATGAAATTCCAATGTCGAACGCCGGAACGGCGACAGCACATCTGTTCATCGTGAACCCGCTGCGCGGCGGGGGCTTTGCAAGACTTTTTTCAACTCATCCTCCCATTGAAGAACGGATCGCGCGTCTTGAACAGATGGCGATGGGTGGCATCCGATAATAATTTTTTCTGACGACCCCATGGACCTGAATCAATCTGCCGTCTATAAAGAGCCGGCGCCAATCCTTGACAAGGAGAATCCGTTCGAATCGATGATGCAGCGGTTCGACGTTGCTGCGCACTTGCTCAAGCTTGACCCGGGCGTTTACGAATATCTTAAGACTCCTGTCAAGCAAGTGATCATTTCCATCCCCATCGCCCTGGACAACGGCGAGAGTAAAGTTTTCCAGGGATTTCGTGTTATCCACAACGACATCCTCGGCCCTTCCAAGGGGGGCATTCGCTACGCCCCTGACGTCAATCTGGACGAGATGAAAGCGCTTGCGGCGTGGATGACATGGAAGTGCGCGGTCATGAGCATACCATTCGGTGGTGCCAAAGGAGGTGTCCGTTGCGATCCCTCGAAACTTAGTCCGCTGATTATCGAAAAAATAACGAGACGATACACAGCGAACCTTATGGATGTTCTTGGCCCGGATAAAGACGTTCCTGCCCCCGATATGAACACGAATGAGCAGGTGATGGCCTGGATCATGGACACATACAGCATGCACATGCGGCGGACGGAACCCGCGGTCGTCACTGGGAAACCATTGCTGCTCGGCGGTTCGCTGGGAAGAAAAGAGGCGACGGGGCGCGGATGCATGATTGTGACGCTTGCGGCAATGGAAAAGCTGGGAATGAAGCCTCAGCAAACATCGGTCGTCGTTCAAGGTTTTGGAAACGTCGGTTCGACGACTGCACAACTCCTCG
>JBGOVN010000277.1:0-3045 GCA_041478155.1 Bacteroidota bacterium
ACTAGGTCGACATGTCCCTTATTCTCTTTATACATCTCCACCGCTTCGATGCCGTCCCTCGCCATGAACACCTTGTATCCACTTTCCTCAAGGTATTGCTTCACGAGGCCGGAAAGCGACTCTTCGTCTTCTGCAAAGAGAATTGTTTCCTTCCCCCCCTTGATTCCCTCTCCCGCTTCCGGGTATTCAAGCTCTGCGGCATCACGAGTCTGGGCAGACGGCAGGTATATACGGAAGGTCGTACCGTGCCCTAATTCGCTCTCGACGTCGATAAAGCCGTTATGGCTCTTGACGACGCCGTACGCAACGGCGAGCCCTAATCCAGTGCCTTTTCCTTGTTCCTTGGTTGTAAAAAACGGTTCGAATATGCGCGTTCGCGTTGCTTCATTCATCCCGAGTCCAGTGTCCTTGATCGAAATTGCGATGTAGTCATGTCCTCCGGCTTCAGCGAATTTTTTTCCCAGCAGACCCCGTTCGACCGTTTCAGTCGTTATCGAGAGTGTCCCTCCAATAGGCATTGCATCCCGGGCATTGACGCAGAGATTGAGGAGGACCTGATGGAGCTGGCTCTGGTCGGCGGATACGAGGGGAAGATCCTCATCCGGCGTGACAAGAAACTCAACTGTCTTTGGAAACGTCGCCTCGAGCATCTTCACGAGTTCCTCCAAAAGCTCGTTGACATTCAGGAGCTGGAAGGAGATTTCGGACTTCCGCGCAAACGTGAGGAGTTGCCGTACGAGGGCTGCGCCGCGCTGGATGGCACTCGCAAGAGCGTTGATACTCTTCTTGTACCGGTCCGGGGCGACGTTCCCCCGCTGGAGCAGTGAAACGTACCCGAGCATGATCGCGAGAATATTGTTGAAATCGTGGGCGATGCCTCCTGCGAGCGTGCCGATGCTCTCGAGCTTTTGAGATTGGCGGAGCTGCTCCTCAAGCTGTTTGCGTTCCGTCATGTCTCGCACAATCCCGAGGCTTCCGACAACGCTCCCACCGGAACGTTGCGGGGTCGTCGTTATTTCTCCAACAAGGAAATGCCCCGGTTTTGTGACAATCCGTAACTCGGAGACAGGAGCCTGGCGACCCTCCATAGCACTCTGGAACATTCTCCTCGCAGTCGGGAGGTCTGCCGGATGGACGAGGCCCGTGAACGACTTGCCGAGCCATTCGTCCTTTTTCCAGCCGGTAATTGTCTCAAACGCAGAGTTGAGCGACGTGACCGTTCCGTCCGGCGCGAGGGTGTAGATGGCGTCGCGGGCGCTTTCGATCAAACTTCTGTAGCGTTCCTCGGATTGCCGCAACGCTTCTTCGGAGCGTGTCTCCACGGTCACATCCCGAAAGATACTCAGAAGAAGTCTTCGGCTCTCCGAGAGCCTCACGAACGAATTGGAGATTTCGACATGAAGAATCTCGCCGTTCCATAGAGTGATGCCCGAGGTGACACGCGGGGGCACAGTTTCCTTCGCAAAGCGTTCGCGATAGATTTCGAGGTCTTCATTTTTGGTCTGCGGCCGATAGACGACCGGAAGGAGTTTTCCGACAAGTTGGGCGCGGGAGAGCCGAACAAGCCCGCAGTACGCTTCATTCACCATCACGATGCAGCCTTCATCATCCGTCAGGCGCATGCCCTCCACCGAATGCTCCCACACCGTTCGAAAACGTTCTTCGCTTTCACGGATAATCCTCTCAGCCTCCTTACGTTCGGTAACGTCGTAGACAAACCCTTCGACGCACAGGGTCTTCCCGTGAGTCGACTTCACAGAGTGCGCGTTCAGTTGAACCCAGATCGGCGATCCGTCCTTCTTCCGCCATTGAACTTCTTCCTGCGCCGATTCACCCGAAGGGTCATATTTCCTGAGCAGTCGATTTCGGTCGTCTTTGTTCCGATAGATATCCTCCCCAAGGTTCAATCGCAACAACTCGTTGGCGGAATCGTACCCGAGCATTAAGGCGAGTGCATTGTTCGCGGTGATGAACATTCCTTCGACCGTCACCTGATAAATTCCGATCGGTGACGACGATACAATATCTCTGTACTTTTCTTCTGAACGACGCAAAGCTTCATCGGCGTCCAGGCGCTCCGTTACATCCTTGGCGATGACAAGGCTCGCATTCTTGCCTTCGAAGGTAATGGGGTGGGCCAGGATCTCCACGTCCATAAACGTGCCGTCTCTTCTCCGGTGAACGACGCCTTTGAATTGGCCTGAGCTCTGCGTCGGACGCCGAATATCCACTTCATCTTTTTTCAATTCTTCCCTCGTACCGATAGCGTCGATCGTCATCGAGAGGAATTGCTTTTCTGTGTAACCGTACCGGACAACCGCCGTCCGGTTGACGGCGAGGAAGTTCAACGTCTCCACATCATACACCCACATCGCCTCGGGATTGGACACGAAGAGCAGCCGGTACTTCCCTTCGCTTTCTCGAAGCAAGGCCTCCGTTTTTTTCCGGTCTGTGACATCGAACGCTGTCGTCAGAACCGCCGCGCTGCCCTGGTAGAGTATCCTTCCGGATACGATTTCCAACCAACGTTCTCTTCCGCTTTTTGTGATGATGAGTACCTCGAGCTGGGCGGGGAGATTCTCGCCACGCTGGTGTGCCAAAGCGCGTTGCTTTACCAACTCACGGAAATCGGGATGCACGAAGCTCCAAAAATCCCGCTCCAACAACTCTTCCCTCAAATATTCCGTGATCGATTCCGCGGCGGCATTCACGTACACGGGATTGGATCCTTGCACGATGAAGATGGCTGCGGGAATAGTTTCAACGAGGGTTCGGAAGTTGGATTCGTCCGCCCCTGGTGCCGTCAAAGACGATTTTGAATGGGCGTTGAAATCGATGAGCGTGCGCGTCCCTCCAACACTTCTCTTCAGACGTTCGTTGTTGCGTTTCTGGGGTGCTGGTTTTTTCGAGGCTTGGAGCGACAAGAACTTCGCGGTGGTTAGTTTCGACGTCCTGCGTTTGCGGCGTGTTTTCTTGGGGGGTGTGTGGTTAGCTTTTTTCACGAATGGGCATTCGGGGATGTTGCGCAAAGCAGGAAAACGGGCG
>JBGOVN010000290.1:0-2907 GCA_041478155.1 Bacteroidota bacterium
CAATCCGCCGGGCTGTTTCGAATCGTTTCTTGTAGTATGAGCTCTCGAGGGAGGAGATCGTCACGCCCAGAGAGACGCTGGCATGAGCGAACAGGTCATCTCCCAGATAGATTCCAACATGCGACGCGTGGTCGCCCGTTGTGTTGAAGAAAACAAGGTCGCCAAATTTTAGTTCGGCCGGCTCAACAGGTTTCCCGAGCCCGACTGATCTCCGGCGGTCCTCGGAAGGGTCTTGCCGATGGAATTTTTGTAGACCACCATAGTGTAGCCGGAGCAGTCCATCCCGTTGACGTCGGAAGCACCCAGCTGATACGGCACACCCATATACCTTGATATCTCGTGCATCATCTTACTGTGGTCGAGAGGCTTGATTGCTACATTTTTTTCCTTCTTGAAATCACGATCACCCGCCTTGATCCGTTCGACTTCATGCGGTTCCACTTTTCTATCATCTTCTTTTTTTTCTTCCTCTGCCTCAGAGGAAAATCGAACGGGATTCTTTTTCTCAGCTTTTGGCGACGGGGGCGACTTATCCCGGTTTGCAAATCGCGGAGACGACGATCCGCACCCGAACATCGAGATCGCCAGAAGCGTAGCGAGAATGCTGTATGAGAAGGTTTTCATAGTACGAAAAAGCCCCGACGTGCGGGGCTTCTCATGCGTTGAATGGAATGCGCTTATCCAAGATACGCTCGAAGTGCTTTGCTGCGCGATGCGTGACGCAGTCTCCGAATAGCTTTTTCTTTGATTTGACGCACCCGTTCACGGGTGAGGTTGAATTTTTCGCCGATCTCCTCCAGCGTGAGGGAATGTTCCTGCTCGAGGCCGAAGTACAGCTTGATGACCTGAGCCTCGCGCTCGCTCAACGTGTGGAGCGCGCGACGGACTTCCTCCCTCAGTGACTCTTCCATGAGCGTAGAGTCGGGCGCGGGCTGTCGAAGATCCTGAATGACATCGAGGAGGCGATTGTCTTCCCCTTGCGCAAACGGCGCGTCCATCGACAAATGTCTGCCGGAGATCTTCAGCGTGTCCGACACTTCGAAGAGGGACATGTCCAACTCTTCTGCCAGCTCGCTTGCGCTCGGCTCGCGTTCAAATTCCTGCTCGAGCGTACTGAACGCCTTGCCGATCTTATTCAGTGCGCCGACGCGATTGAGCGGCAGGCGAACGATGCGCGATTGCTCCGCGAGGGCCTGGAGAATCGACTGGCGAATCCACCACACAGCGTACGAAATGAATTTAAACCCGCGCGTCTCGTCGAACCGTTTTGCAGCCTTTATGAGACCGAGGTTGCCTTCGTTGATAAGATCGCCAAGCGAAAGTCCCTGATTTTGGTACTGCTTGGCAACGCTCACGACAAACCGAAGGTTCGCTTTCGTAAGTTTCTCGAGCGCCTTCTGATCTCCCTTTTTAATGCGTTTCGCAAGGTCGATCTCCTCAGCGGGCGTTAGTAGATCTACCTTGCCGATTTCCTGCAGGTACTTGTCTAACGACTGGCTTTCTCGATTTGTGTACTGTTTGCTAATTTTTACCATTCTTTACCTTTTTCTGCAAATCCACAACTCTCGCGACGGTTTACCTTACTTTTTCAGGACTCTCCCCTCGCACATGATCTCATCAACCAACTCGTATTTGACGGGCTCAGAAACGACTCACATTCGATTGGTGAGTCGAATTTCGTCCTACGCGTTGATATCGATGCGGTCGACGATACCGACGATACTTGCATCGACAGGAGACATCTCCACCGGCAGCGGAATGATTGCTTCACGCGACGTAATGTAAAACACCGTCTCGCCGGGCCCAGCGCCAACAGTGTCGACGGCGATGATCGGGGTCCCTTGTTTTTCACGCCTTGCATTGATCGGCTGGAGGAGTTGAAGCTTGAAGTTCTTCAATCCTTCATCCTTACGCGTTGCCCAAATTGTGCCCACTACCGTTCCGAAGAACATTTTCTTTTCTCTTTATGTACGACGCTCGTTCGAAACATCAAGTTTATCGACGACGGCAACGATAACAGCATCGATGGGCTTGTTTTTCGTCTGAACAGTCTGTCGTGCAGAACTGCCTGACGTTACGAGGACGACATCGCCCACCCCTGCCTGCACGGTATCGACAGCAACGACGAATGTGTCCTTAAGTTTATAGTCGAGGTCCACATGTTTAACGATCTGAAGCGTCATCCCGACGAGTTCATTGTCCTTGCGTGTTGCCCAGACGGTACCCACCACTTTGCCGAGAATCATCGCCCACCTTTATGGTTAGACTTCAACACCCTCGATACGGTTCTAGGAAAACAGGCCGGTTCTTAGTGGCTTTTCTAGCTCAGCCCAACAGCCAGCATAAATTGTGGAGATGAGCCATAGTACGCTTACGAATATATAGACGAATCAAAGCTTCGTTTGGCTTTTGGACAGTGCCCGTTCGTATCCACACCACTATTGTACCATCCTCAAAAAGCTCTCACCCGCCGCAGAATTTCGTACTCCAAAAAATTCCGCGACCGTCTTACCGGCATCTGCGAACGATTTTCGGATGCCGAGGTCGATGTTCTTTTTTCCCGATTTGGCGTGCCAAAGAATCGGAACGTATTCTCGCGAATGATCCGTGCTTTTGTCGGTCGGGTCGTTGCCGTGGTCCGCTGTAATCATCAGCCCATCTCCATCCTGCAGGCACTCTTCGATCCCTGGCAGCGCACGGTCAAACTGTTCCAATGCAGATGCAAATCCTTTCGGATCCTGACGATGACCATACAGCATATCGAAATCGACAAGATTCGCCATCAAGAATCCCGATTCCATCTGCGTTCCGATCTTGACGATTTTTTCAATTCCTTCAACATTCGACTTCGTGTGTATCTTCTCGGACAATCCACGACCGGAAAACAGGTCATCAATCTTTCCGATG
>JBGOVN010000143.1:0-4485 GCA_041478155.1 Bacteroidota bacterium
GTGAGTGCGCGTCGAAGGGGGTCTATAATAAGTTTGCGGCAATGAGTGCCTTGATTTCTATTTATCTTGACACGAGAAACTTCCCGCAGGCTGAATCGCTCGCTGCCCTGGCATTGCAATCCTATCCCATGAACAGGGTCTTTCTCTGGGGACTTTGCACTGCTTTGGAAAAGGAGGGCAAGATAGACGAGGCGATGCTGGCGTACGGCACGCTCCTCGAACGCATTCTTGAAGCGAAGTCTTCGAATCCCTATAACGAGATCGTGTGCAGATTGAAGCTGGTAATATCAAGACTGTCCGCGGGAAAACGTGAAGACGTCGAGGACCAGTTGCAGCACATCCTTGCCTGGGAGGGGCATGAGTTCCCGGAGGGATACGGAGAACGCGCAAAGGCGAAGTTTTCGCAAGCGAGGCAGATTCTTGAGGAAAACGGAAAAACGACCGACCCTCGGCGATGATCCATCCGGGGTTCTTGACAATAGGTACGCAAACAGTATATTTTATCATGCTCTTCAGTCTTCGGTGAACTCAAAAGGGTTGGTTTCGCGACGAGAAGCCAAACAGAGGCCAGAGAGAGAACAGGTGTTGTAGTGGTCATCAACGGACAATACAAGAAGAAGCTGGAAGATCTTCTGGCGGCCTGCCGGAAAAATCTTCGAAGCGTCGATGAGGACCTGATCACGCGGGCGTTCAATATGAGCCTCGAGGCGCACAAGCACGACCTGCGGGCGTCGGGAGAGCCCTACTTTCTGCATCCGTACGAAGTGGCGATGGTAGTTGCGAATGAAATTCCACTCGACGATGTTTCAGTTGCCAGCGCGTTATTGCACGATGTCGTCGAGGATACCAGATTCGGGCTGAAAGATATCAAGGCGGAGTTTGGGGAAACCATAGCCGACATCGTCAACGGGGCGACAAAGATCACCGACATCTTCGAAAGCCACGAAGTCACACAGGCTGAGAGCTACCGCAAACTCCTGCTGTCAATGGTCAACGATATTCGTGTTATGCTTGTGAAGTTTGCGGACAGATTGCACAACATGCGTACCCTCGAATATCTTCCTCCCGACAAACAACAACGCCTGGCCCGCGAAACGCTTGATATCTACGCTCCCTTCGCTCATCGCTTCGGACTGGCGAAAATCAAGTGGGAATTGGAAGACCTTTCGTTCAAACATCTTTATCGAGTGGAGTACGATCAGATTTCGCGCCAATTAAAATCGAAGCGAAAAGAGCGGGAACACTTCATTAACAAGTTCGTCCTTCCAATCAAGAAACGACTCTCCGACGAGGGCCTGAAGTATGAGATCGAAGGTCGGCCGAAGCATATCTTCAGCATTTACAACAAAATGATAAAACGGGGGAAACCTCTTGACGAGATCTATGACCTCTTTGCAGTTAGGATCATCCTTGACACCGACGACAACAACGATTGTTTCATCGTCTACGGAGTCGTCTCCGAGTTATACAAGCCAATACCTGAACGGTTCAAGGACTATATCTCGGTCCCCAAAAAGAATGGATATCAGTCGATTCACACGACAGTCGTTGGTCCGAATGGGAGAATGGTCGAGCTGCAAATCCGGACGAAACCGATGCACGAGGTAGCCGAAAAAGGGGTCGCGGCCCACTGGATGTACAAGGAGAACAGATCATCACTCGATAAGGAATTGGCAAGCTGGGTCAGTTGGGTGAGGGAGATTTTCGAACAAAAAAGCGATGAAGCACCGAAAGAATTAATGGAGAGCTTCAAGCTCAATCTGTATCAGGACGAAATATATGTATTTACACCGAAGGGAGACTTGAAGATCCTCCCTCGCAACGCGACGCCACTGGACTTTGCGTTTGAAATACACTCGAACGTCGGCTTTCATTGTATTGGCGCAAAAGTCAACGGCCGGATCGTACCACTGAATACGCTCCTCAGGAGTGGTGATCAACTGGAGATCATTACCTCAAAGAACCAAACGCCGAACCCCGACTGGGAGCAAGTCGTCGTAACGCACAAGGCGAAGTCGTCAATTCGGAAATGGATTCGGGAGGAAGCGCGGAAGAAGGGGGATGAAGGGAAAGCGCTTTGGGAGAAGAAACTCAAGCGACATAAGTTTTCGATCAACGAGGACGACCTTACGAGGTTCGTGCACACCCTGAAATTTGAAAACATCCAGGACTTCTACCTGGCTCTCGCCGAAGGGAAGGTTGAGGCGGACGGCATGATCGACCAGCTCATGATGCGCTCGAAGCATCCCGTTGCCGACGGCTCTCGTGGGACCCCCGAGGAGGCGCAGTCGTTATTCTCGAAATTCATCAATACGGCGCGTGACGTTGCGAGCGGGATTACGATGTTCGGCGGAAGCGAAAATTTCATGCACCAATATGCGAAGTGCTGCAGCCCGATTCCCGGAGACGACATTGTGGGCTTCGTAACGACGGGTGAAGGGATCAAAATCCATCGCAAGGATTGCAAAAATGTCATCTCGATGCGAATGGCAGAAAGTCAGCGCCTCGTCGATGTGAGCTGGCCTGCACCGAACGGAACCGATTTCATCGCCGCCGTCCATATTTCGGGCCAGGACCGTCCGGGCCTGCTGAGCGATGTAACGCATGCGATCTCAACCTTCCAGAATACCAACATTCGAAGCGTCAACATGGATTCAAAAGGTCCTTTGTTCGACGGCCAGATCATTCTCTTCGTCAAGGACACTGACCATCTCTTCCGCCTCATCGAAAAAATAAAGAAAGTTTCAGGCATCATAAGCGTGGAGAGATTCTTTGGTTAGGCCCCGGCCATCGCCGACGAAGTTCAGACGTATCCTCGGCATCGACTACGGGTCGGAGCGCGTCGGCCTTTCGCTCAGCGATCCCCTCGGCATTTTCGCTTCACCGCTCGGAACGGTCAGAAATAATGCAGAGATCTGGGCCGAACTTCGCACAATTGTTGAACGCGAGAACGTCAAGCTCATCGTCATCGGTATGCCGTTGAACCTGAAGGGCGAGAAGTCTCATAAGGCTCTCGCAGTCGATCAGTTTATCACGCGCCTGAAAGACGAAACACAACTCGAGGTTGTTACCTGGGATGAACGCTTCACCACGGTGATGGCTCGTCAAACTCTGCTCGACATGGGAACCAAAAAGAAGGAACGTCGGACGAATAAAGGAAGAGTCGACTCGATGGCGGCGGCGATAATCCTGCAGGGATTTCTTGACAGCACCAAGCACTCGCGCGTGTGTTAACGCATGGAAGGTTTATCGGAGACTGAACCTCGGATTCAGTCGGCACTGGAACGGTGGAGCAACTCCATAGTTCGGATAGCCCGACGCCATCCCGTTTTACTGGTGACGTCCATCCTTGTGCTGATACCATTTTTAGAAATAGCTCTTCTCAACTATGGAGAAGTCGAGGCGCTCAGACGCGAGAACCCGAAGGAGACCGCCTTTATGCGTGAGGCCGCAGAACTCGCCCACGAGAGCAAGAAGAGTTTCAAGCTTCGTCAATCCTGGGTTCCCATGAGCAACATCCCGCAGGCGCTGGTTGACGCGGTCGTCGTCGCGGAGGATGGAACGTTTTGGTCGCACAGCGGATTCGACTGGTTCGAGTTGAGGGAGTCTATAAAGAGGAATTTCGATCAGGGTCGGGCCGTCCGTGGCGCCAGTACGATTACACAACAGCTTGTCAAGAACCTGTATCTCTCGCCTTCGAAGAATCCCCTTCGCAAGCTTAAAGAATGGGCGTTGACCTGGTACGCAGAACGCATTCTGAAGAAATCGAGAATAATTGAACTCTATCTCAACGTCATCGAATGGGGAGACGGCATCTACGGTGCAGAGGCGGCGTCGCGCTACTACTTCGGTACATCCGTGTCCGGGCTGACGCGCGAGCAGTGTGCGCGTCTCGCGTCGATTATTCCGAGTCCGCGCCAACATCGCGCAGATTCCGAATCGCCCTACGTCCTCCGTCGAACTCGTATAATTCTAGACCGGATGGACGCACGCGGCATGGGGATCCCTGCATCGGATGAGAGTTTTCTTGAGCAGGATGCGCCCCCGATGAACGTCGATTCTGTACGGAATGTTTTCGATACGACAGCAACGAAAAGGGACGGCTTATGAACTACAAAGATATACACCGCATCATCGGGGAAGGAGAGGGATTCGAGATTGAGTTTAAAAGAAAGGTCTCAACACCCCAAAAAATTGCGCGAGCCCTCATCGGATTTGCGAACACGAAAGGGGGAACTATTCTCTTCGGCGTCGACGACGACAAGTCGATTGTGGGGGTCGAGAGCGAGAAGCAAGAGGTGGAAATGATCCAAACCGCAGGAAGAGTCTTTTGTGACCCGCAGATTGAGCCGGCAATTGAGATTGTCCCGGTCAGGAAAAAGGATGTCATCGTAGTAACCGTGGAGGAAAGCCCCGAGAAGCCCCATTCACTGGTTGACGAGCACGATGGGAACGAATCGAAGGTTTTCATCCGAGTCGATGACA
>JBGOVN010000271.1:0-3102 GCA_041478155.1 Bacteroidota bacterium
CGAAAATTCTTATTCCGATGGACCTGAAACAGACCGACCATCTCAAATCGTACGGCGTTGCATTCTGGGTGCTCCAACACAACGGAGAAGTTGACTGGCTGCTGAACTACCGTGGCGGGTCATTCCTTTGTGATTTCAGTGAAGTTCTTGCGCGCGAATGCAGAATCCGGGGTGTCTTTTCTGAGCCGATCGCCGGCTCTGCGGCAGTGACGATCTACGCAGAGGTCCAACGCAACGACAATAATCTGGATGTCATCCGTCTGGAGAAAGCGCCTAAGATTGCCGTCTACGTTCCCCCGAATTTCAAGCCGTGGGACGACGCGGTTACCCTTGCTTTGGAATACGCAGAGATTCCCTACACCAAGATCTGGGATGATGAGGTGCTCGGAGGCAAGCTTGCGGAGTATGACTGGCTTCACCTGCACCATGAAGATTTCACTGGACAGTACGGGAAGTTCTATTCGAACTTCCGCAACGCGCAGTGGTACGTCGAGCAACAACTTCTGTACGAACAGGAGTCGCGACGACTAGGCTATAAGAAAGTTTCTGAGGAAAAAAAAGCAGTCGCGCGTGCGATCAAGATCTACATCGGAAACGGAGGCTTCATGTTTGCGATGTGTTCCGCGACGGATAGTTACGACATTGCTCTCGCGGCAGAACACACGGACATCTGCGACGTGATGTTTGACGGCGACCCCCCCGATCGCAATGCGCAACAACGGCTCGATTTTTCCCAATCGCTTGCGTTTGAAAACTTCAAGCTTGAAATGAACCCTCTACGGTACGAGTATTCGGACATCGACATCCCGCCGAGCGACCCTCCGCCGAATCGCGACCCGAACACGGATTACTTTTCGCTCTTCGAGTTCTCGGCAAAGTACGACCCCGTCCCGACGATGCTCACGCAAAATCATGTCTCTATCGTTAAGGGATTCATGGGCCAAACTACAGCGTTTAAGAAAAGCCTGATCAAACGGACCATCACAATCCTTGCGCAGCGGGAAGGGACGGAAGAAGTTAAGTACATACACGGTAATTACGGGCGGGGGACGTTTACCTGGTATGGCGGTCACGACCCCGAAGACTACCAACATCAGGTTGGCGACCCGCCTACGGACCTGCACCTGCACAAGAACTCACCCGGCTACCGGCTGATTCTTAATAACGTCCTCTTCCCGGCGGCAAAGAAGAAACAACAGAAGACGTAACCCCGGGCTGACGGGCACAACGAAACGTTCCAACATGCGCTTCGCAATCATATCGGACATCCACTCGAATCTCGAAGCTCTGGTAAAGACATTCGAGATTATTGACCAATCCGGCGTTGACCGAATTGTCTGTTTGGGTGACGTTGTCGGATACGGTGCGAATCCGAATGAATGCGTCGACCTGGTTCGTAACCGCTGCTCCAATGTTCTACTCGGCAACCATGATGCGGCTGCGATCGATCTTTCGGCCTCAGAGTTCTTCAACTATCACGCGCGCGCAGCTGCAATCTGGACGAACAGGGAGCTTACGGAGAAAAATAAGGGATATCTCCGCGGACTTGCGATGTCCGCGCTCGAGGAAAAGATATTCTTCGTTCATGCGTCACCGTGCGAGCCCGCGGACTGGGAATATATCATTGACGAAGAGGAAGCGCAAGGTGCCTTTGGCTGCTTCTCTGAAGAAATATGTTTTGTCGGCCATACGCACGTTCCGGCATGCTTTTCGGAGAATGGTCAAGCGTCGGCGGTCGAGAAGGGTCAACGGTACTTGGTCAATGTTGGAAGTGTCGGACAACCGCGCGACGGTAATCCGAAGCTCAGCTTCGGGATTTTCGACAGCGGAACGTGGGATTACCAAAACGTTCGAAGTGCGTACGACACAGCAGCAGCAGCAGGAAAGATTCGCGAGGCAGGATTGCCGGTTCAACTTGCGGAGAGATTATTCCGGGGGGTGTAGTGCTGTGCTATCGTGAGGCGAGGAGAGAAACAAGCCGTTCTTTTTTCATCGTGGATGAAGCTGCACACAGAGTCCCGTTCGACTTCCACAACACAACGTTGCACTGCGGATGCGCGGGGTCGGTGTACCAGCCGGTTTGAGCCAGCGATTTCCGTGCAGCCGGCGGGATGGAAAGCGTTGTGCCATCGATACCTTCGCGGCTTCCTACTTCATAGACATAGATCAAATCGTCGCCAATCTTGTAGACAACCTGCGCCAGCTTAACCCCGCCGTAATTCCCTGAAATCGCCCCATACCATTCGCAATTTTCCATCGGAATTATATTGACGGCAAAGCTGATGCCGTTCTTTTCGAAATATCCTACAACGCCCTCGGGGAAACACGAGGTCATGCTCGGTTTTAAACGCCCATCCCGGATGAGTTGAAAATTGCTGAGCGTTTGGTTGATGATGTCGTTGGAAGATGTGTGTACTGCCGATTGGTCCTCTGCAAGAGGTTGGGGGAAAATAAGATAGAGAACAATAATGCCCGCGCCGGCAACGAGGACGGGCGCGGAAAAGACCCGGCGGAAAAAATTCGCTGCCCATCCGATTGGGTCTGTAGTAGAGACGTACTCCTGGTTTAGTGATTTGACGACGGCGGTTCGGACGGACGAGGGAGTTTCTATGCGTTTGGAAGAGCGGGAGACGAGAGATTTTGCGATTGATTCCAGTTCGAATTCCTTGTTGCACCCACGACAAAGAGACAGGTGCTCCAGGAGCTTCGACCGAAGGTTGCCGGAGAGCACTCCGTCGAGAGCGGTCCCGAAGAGGTCCTGTGCTTCCCGACAGTTCAACATACGATCTCTAACCGATAACAAAGATTCATTTCGTGTGACGTCTCCATCGTGTCTTAGTCGTGTGCGATGAGCCCTTTGCTTTTTGCATATTCAAACAATTTTGCCTGCAAGAGCTTCCTTCCACGGTGCAAACGGGAACGAACGGTCCCGATCGGGCAATCCAGGAATTCTGCGATCTCCTCATATGCCAGGCCCTCTATATCGCAGAGAATAACGACAGTCCTGAAATCTTCTGGCAACTCCTGCAGCGCTTGCGTTACCTCATCCCCCAGCAGGTTGCCGAATATCTTCTGCTGCAGGTCGTTCGTGTCAGTCGCTTC
>JBGOVN010000231.1:0-3500 GCA_041478155.1 Bacteroidota bacterium
AACGATCACACAAGGAACTGTTACCGCTCCAAGAAGATTTAGCACCGGGAGCGCCCATACCCTGGAGGAAAAAACTCATGACAAACGATTCAAAGCAAATCATTCTTCGGGAATTACAAACAATACCCGGAATTGGAAAGAGTATTTCCGAAGACCTCTGGCAACTCGGGCTTCGCTCCGTACGTCAGCTCAAGGATAAAGACCCGGAAAAACTGTACCGCAAGAGTTGCGAACGACAGGGAGCCCCCATCGACAGGTGCCTGCTCTACGTCTATCGCTGCGCAGTCTATTACGCATCCCACAATCGCCACGCGCCTCAGTTGTTACTATGGTGGAATTGGTCGGACGAAAACATGAAGCGGAAAAACCGACGGGGTTGAGATTCGGTGAATTTCCCGCACACTCAATGTCTGAATCCGGCTTAAGGCGGTCGTTCTCCTGATGGGTTACACGACAGATCTTGGACATGCTGCCGGCACGAGCTGTGCGAGATCCTGCTTTCAACAAATGCGGAAAATAGAAAAGGAGAACCATTATGAGGAAATTGATCGTTTTTAATTCGGTGACGCTGGACGGTTACTTCGTGGAAATGAACGGTGACATGAGCTGGGCACACAAGAATGACGCGGAGTGGAATGCATTTGTCGCGGACAATGCAAAAGGCGATTGCGTGCTGGTGTTCGGTCGGATTACCTATGAAATGATGGCGAGCTGGTGGCCAACACCACCAGCGATGAAGAGTATGCCCGTTGTGGCTGAACGGATGAATAATCTGCCGAAGGTGGTGTTTTCGAGAACACTGAACCAGGCGTCGTGGAGCAATACGAAGCTGGTGAAGAGCGACATGGCGGCGGCGATACGAAAGCTGAAGAAGGAGCCCGGAAACGACCTGGTGATCATGGGCAGCGGCAGCATTGTATCGCAACTGGCGCAGGAGGGTTTGATCGACGAATACCAGATCGCGCTGAATCCCGTCGTGCTTGGCAAGGGGAGAACGATGTTCGACGGCGTCAAAAGGAAGCTGAACCTGAAACTCACCAAGACGCGGACCTTCGCCAATGGGAATGTCTTTTTGTGCTACGAGCCGCTGGCGTGAGGGAGGAGGACATTTCGGACTGTTTCGGCCAGACCGTTTCAGTATTGGGGTAGGTTATGGAAAAAAAGAACTTGACAGAAAGGGGAAAGGGTGGTATATTGGAAACCATGGAAACCGAATGGGTTTCCTTTAAGTCAAAGGCAGAAATCGTCTGCTTTTTTTTATATCCTAGTGGAAACCTAAAATACCCAATGCGTTTCCCACGTCTAGTAATTAGGAAGGAAGATCATGTCGGACTTAGATACGAGAAATCGAATCGTCGATAAAGCAAGCGAGCATTTTTTAAAGTTCGGTTTCAGCCGGGTGACGATGAGTGATATCGCCACGGAGCTCGGGATGAGCAAGAAGACAGTCTATACATATTTCCCGAGCAAAGAAGATCTCCTCGCAGCGATGATGGACGGAATGCACCAGGAGATTGCGGGCAAGATCGACTCGCTCGTAGCGGATCAGGATATGGACTTTATTCAAAAAATTTTGCTGTTGCTCGATGCGAGCGCAGAGTATCATACAAAGATCAACAGCCACTTCCTCCTCGACATTCAGAAGTCCGCTCCCGAGATCGGAAAGATTTGTGATAAATTCCGCGGCGAGCACCTCCCGACCGTCGTTTCGCGGCTCGTTGAAGAGGGAATTCAAAAAAACATTTTTCGAAAGGACATCGATAAGGAGCTTGTGATTTTGATGTACATCGGGGCATTCCAGTTCCTGCTCCAGCCCGAACGCCTGAGCCAACTCCCCTTCACGGCGCGACAAATCCTTCAGGCAATCGGCAAAATCATGCTCGAAGGAATCCTTACGGTTGACGGGCGAGATCGGATGGCTTTTCTCGGGGACGAGACAATTCTTATGACGTATTAAGGTTGCTTAGATGACAAACGCGCGCGTTCAGGAACTTTATGACTCACGACTCGTATCACCGTTCACCGACTTTTTTCCTCCATCCACCTAAACGTGCGTAACCTTTTATCTCTCACTCAGTATTTTGGATCAGAACAAGAGATGTACATCTCAAGCTCAAAGGGTCTTCTATGAAATACTTCCAACTGCACTTCCTGACACTTCTACTCTCAATTTCATGTTTCGGACAACAACATTTATCGTTGAAGGTTGATGACGCGATCCAGATCGGTCTGGAAAAAAGCAAGGGCCTTCACGCGTCACTCATGAAGCTTCAGTACGCCGATTCGAAATCGAGTGAAGCGCACACGCTGCTGCTCCCGTCGCTCAGATTCAACGGCGGATACACGCGCTTGAGCGACATTCCACCGGCGCAGTTCTCCGCGCCATTCCTCCCGACGCCGATTACGTTATCGCCAACGGTGGTAAACAACTATACTATGCGCTTGACGCTGCAACAACCGTTGTTCACAGGATTTAAACTACAGCGTAATGCCGATATCGCCGAGTACAACGTCCAGGCGACGCAAGAAGAGTTTGCCGGCGACTAGCGTACTCTTGTCTACAACATCAGAAATGCATACTGGTCTCTTTCGAAGGCGCTCGAATTGCAGAAGGTCCTCGATGAGAATGTCGACCAAATCAAGGTTCACGTTCGGGACATCCAAAACTGGCAGCACCAGGGGCTGGCAACGACCAACGATGTGCTGAAGGTTCAGGTTCAACTCTCCGATGTGCAGCTGCGGCAGATCGACATGAGGAATAATGTTCAGATCGCGAGAATTGGCTTGAATAGTCTGTTAGGCCTGCCGCTTGAAACCGAGATCCAACTCGCCTCTACGGCCAAGAATGAACCTAAGACTTTCGACGACCTGGGCACTCTTGTGAAGCGGGCAATGGAGCGGCGGCCTGACCTAAAATCCATGGAATTCAGGGTCAAAGCGGGCGACGCTGCTGTTTCGCTGGCGCAATCGAACTGGTGGCCGCAGATATACCTTACGGGCAACTACTACTCGGCACGTCCCAACCAGCGGATTTTCCCGGCAGTCGATGAGTTTCGGGACACGTGGGACGTAGGGTTCGCGTTTTCGTTCGACCTGTGGAATTGGGGCTCGACGATTCATCAGACCGACCAGGCGAAAGCGCAGCTGACACAAGCGGAAGATGGCCTTGACCAGTTGCGGGATGCCGTCACGCTTGACGTCACACGGAACTACCTTAACCTCTCGCGGGCGAAGGAACGCATCGTTGTGGCAGAACAAGGGGTGAAGCAGGCGGAGGAAAACTATCGCGTCACCAATGCAAAGTTTAAACAGGGGCTCGCGTTGAACTCGGACCTCCTCGACGCGGAACTCGCTTTGTTGCAAGCAAAAACGAATTACGCGGATTCCATCGTCGATTTTCAACTCGCCGAAGCGGGTCTCGAACGATCTATCGGAGAATAATATCCAATCATTGTATCGGTCAAGGAGTATTGCATGAAAAAAATGAAAATCATTCTTGG
>JBGOVN010000179.1:0-3997 GCA_041478155.1 Bacteroidota bacterium
AGCTTGCACAGCTGAAAAAGGAATATCCCTTTTCCACCTACGCTTCCGAGCAATCCACGGAGGGTGAGTCGAAACAGTCGATCGACGAGAAGCCTCCTGTGGTACAGCCGAAAAGTGCGGTCCAAAAGTTCGCAACGAATTTCACAATTCAGGTCGGGGCATTCTCAACACTTCAGAATGCGGAAGAGCTGAAGGCAAAGTTTGAAAAAGAAGGTTACTCTTCGAATATTTTCACGATCGTCAACAACGGGAAGAAGCTTCACAAAGTCTGGGTCGGCGAATTTCAGACCTATGACGATGCCAAGCGGTTTACCGGCGAGGTGAAAAAGAAGTTTAGTCTCGATTCGATTGTTGTATCTCGATAGAAGGAGACCCGAAAGGTATGGACCGAGAGACATTTCAGCGGCAGTACGGTCTTATAGGAACGTCTCCGGCGATGCACGAGATCGTCGACGTCATTCAGCAGGTGGCGCCGACGGATATTACTGTTTTGGTAACGGGTGAGAGCGGTGTTGGCAAGGAACTCGTCGCTCGTGCGTTACACGGCGCCAGCAAGCGAGCGGCAAAGCCACTGGTCACGGTCAATTGCGGCGCAATCCCTGAAGGATTGATCGAAAGCGAGCTCTTTGGACACGAGAAGGGCTCATTCACAAGCGCCGTCGACACCCGAAAGGGTTACTTCGAGATCGCCGATGGCGGGTCGATGCTGCTCGACGAGATCGGCGAAATGCCGCTCGCCACGCAAGTGAAACTCCTGCGTGTCTTAGAGAACGGGGAGTATACGCGAGTCGGGGCTTCGGTGCCACGGAGGTCGGATGTCCGTGTGATAGCAGCAACGAACAAATCGCTCGACTATGAGGTGCAGCAAAAAAAGTTCCGGCCGGATCTCTACTTCCGCCTTCGGTCAGTGAATATCGATATTCCTCCGCTTCGAAACCGTAAACAGGACGTGCCCACTCTTGTCGAACATTTTGTAAAGGATTTCACCGAGAAGAACAAGATTCATTTCCTGGGTTTTTCCGACGACGCGACGGAACTTCTCATGGAGTATGACTGGCCCGGCAACGTGCGCGAACTCCGGAACGTCATCGAAAGCATGCTGGTACTGGAGAACGGGAAACGGATTGTCGGCGACGATGTTCGCAAGTATCTCAAGCAACGGACGCTGGTCGTGAGCGAGCGGAATCTCCCGGTCGTCACGAATAAAACTGTTGAGCAAGCGGAGCGGGAATTGATCTATCGGGCTCTCCTCGACCTGAAAACCAATATCATCGAACTCAAAGACCTGATGATCGACCGGCCGCATTCCGGCGAAGCTCTTGAGGATTCCCAGGCGGACCACAACAATGGCAGCGGCAATGGTTCGCTGACGCTCGACGAGATGGAGCGACGCATGATCACAGGCGCGCTCGAGCGGCATCGCGGTAATCGCCGGATGGCAGCCAAAGACCTGAATATCAGCGAGCGGACGCTGTACCGCAAGATAAAGGACTACGGCCTCCAGTGAGAATTGAGAGCGCGAAACGCATTCACAAACAATCTCTATCCGTTTTCTTTTTTCGTTTTTCATTCCTACTTTTGATTGCCGGTTGCGGAGGATGCCCTTATTCCTTTCGAGGCGGTTCGGTTCCACCCCATCTCAAGACTGTCGCCATTCCGATCGCGGAAGACCAGAGTGGCTGGGGAGATCCTGCACTGCGAGACCAGTTCACCGCTCTGCTCGTCCAGCGGTTTACGAATGACAATACACTTCAGTTGACTGACCGGAATTCTGCCGATTCGATGATCGAGGGCGTGATCACGAACGTGAAAGACGCTCCAAACGTTCTGCAAGGAGGCGGAGAACAAGTATCCCAGCGACGGGTCACCGTTACCGTCCACGTGACGTTTCAGGACCTGAAGCTCAGAAAGAAGATGTGGGAAAAAGATTTTAACAATTGGGGGGATTATGCCTCGGGCGGCGGCCTGACGCAACGTAACGACGGTGTGAAAGAAGCTGTAAGAAAACTAACTGAAGATATTCTCAACGAAACAGTCGCAGGATGGTAACACGCTCATGACCTTCGCAACATTCTTCTTCCGACAGGAAATTATCCAAAACCCCTTTTTCACGGATTTTGTTCTGTACCTGTATTTTATATCACTCCTTATCCTGTTCGCCTTCAGCGCACACGGCTTCGTGATGGTTTATTATTACATGAAGCAGCGCCACGAGGAATTTGCGCAGCCGCCCCTTACGACAACGCCGGTGGTGACAGTCCAGCTCCCGATCTTCAACGAGTTCTATGTCGTCAGCAGGCTCATCGACGCCGTCTGTGCACTGGAGTACCCCAAGGAGCAGATGGAGATTCAGATCCTCGACGATTCGACAGACGAGACGTCGGACATCGCTGCAAGAGTTGTCGGACAATACAAACTCCTCGGCTACGATATTAAGCATGTCCAACGCGCACATAGGGCAGGATTCAAAGCAGGAGCTCTCAAAAACGGCTTAGCGACTGCCCGCGGGGAGTTCATAGCGATTTTCGACGCGGACTTCGTGCCGAACAAAGACTTCCTTCAGAAGACTGTTCCTTATTTTGATGACCCCGCTATCGGGCTCGTGCAAACACGATGGGAACATCTGAATAGCGATTATTCGCTGCTCACACGGACGCAGGCGTTGGCTCTTGACGGTCATTTCGTGATGGAGCAAAATGTGCGCAATAAGGCGGGATATTTCATCAATTTTAACGGGACCGGAGGCATCTGGCGAAAGACTGCCATTGTGGATTCAGGCAATTGGCAATCGGACACCCTGACAGAGGACTTGGACCTGAGCTACCGGGCACAGTTACGCGGATGGAAGTTTAAGTTTCTCAACGATGTCACTTCTCCGGCCGAGCTTCCAGCAGAAGTAAATGCGCTCAAGTCACAGCAATTCCGATGGACGAAGGGTGCGATTGAAACGGCAAGAAAAATCCTGCCGCAGGTATGGAAAGCGAAAATTCCGCTGCGCGTAAAGATCCATTCGACGTTTCACCTCACGAACAACATCGTTTTTCCGTTCATCATCCTTGCGGGACTGCTCAACGTGCCGCTGGTCTTTATCAAGCAGCACGGCGGCCATGAACTTTACTTCGCATTGATGTCGGTGTTTGTGCTTGCGTTCGTTGGGTCGTTCCTGTTCTACCTCTATTCACAGAAAGCCGTCTACCCGGACTGGCGCCGTCGTATTCTCCTCTTCCCGCTTTTTATGGCTGGCAGCATGGGGTTTGCGGTGAATAATTCACGAGCGGTTTTCGAAGGATTGTTCAATCGCAAAAGCGATTTCATTCGAACGCCTAAATATGCGATCCAACAGAAGACGGATTCCTGGACGGAGAAAAAATATGTCAGGAAGAAAACCGATTGGATCATTCTTGTCGAAGTCGCTCTCGCACTCTATTGCTTCTTCGGGGTAATTTCTTCATTATACTACCTCGAAATCGCCGCAGTTCCTTTCCAACTCCTCTACTTCGGCGGATTCTCGTATGTCTCGTGGCTCTCGATCAAACAGGCCGTTGAGGCACGCAAGCTTCATCCATAAGAACAACGATGACCGAAACTCTCCAACAACGGATATCGCTGCTCGAAAAAAAAGTCGGACCAAATTCGAAATCCCCCCTGTTTGCCCAACTCGCAAGCTATTACCTTGAAGCGGGGCGGGCGAACGATGCTCTGAGAGTCTGCGACAACGGGCTCGCATTCTTCCCGTTCTACACGACGGGGCATCTCGTTAAGGGCAAGGTTCTGGCTTCGCTCAATATGAAGGCGGAAGCGAGGCGAGAATTCGAATGGGTGCACGAGTTCTTCCCCGGCAACGCTACTGTGGCGCGGCTGATTTCGGAGCTGCCGCCGACAGCTGAAGAGTCTATCGCAGTGCCGCAGGAAGTAGGCGTCGTCGAACCGCCGCCAACGATCGCAAAAGGAGTACCCGTTGTTGCGAAACCGCCTGTTGTCGAAATTCCCTCCGCTC
>JBGOVN010000028.1:0-8600 GCA_041478155.1 Bacteroidota bacterium
GGCAAATTCAAGTAGCAACCTGTTACCTGACGGGTCCAACTTAGTAAAGGATCTTCTTGTACATGCTCAAACCCGTGCTGTTCGACTGCCAAACGAAAGACTTGATGTGGTTTTTCCACTGGTACATGGACCATATGGTGAAGATGGCACGATCCAGGGCTTTTTAAAGCTTGCTCACATCCCATTTGTAGGGGCTCAGGTTTTGGGGTCTGCAATTGGTATGGATAAAGATGTGATGAAAAGGCTTTTAAAAGAAGCTGGAATTCCAATCGGTAAATTTATTGCTTTCAAAACGAATGATAAAATTGATTTTAGAAAAGTAACTGATATGGTGCGAGACATGCTTCAAGCGAGTGCGTCGGAACATTCGAAGCAGTGAGTCTTTGAAATGGGCAACACTTTTTTCTATATTACAACATGCAGCATGCAGAGAACGTCCTCATCCTCGACTTCGGCGGCCAGTACACGCAACTCATTTCGCGCAGGATTCGAGAGCTCGGTGTTTTCGCGGAAATCCACCCGTTCAATATCTCCGTAGAGAGGATACAAGCGCTCCGACCGATCGGCATCGTGCTTTCCGGGGGACCCTCCAGCGTCTACGATCACAACGCTCCCAAGCCGGCTGAAGAAATCTACCGCCTCGGTATACCAGTCCTGGGAATCTGTTATGGTCTGCAGCTCATTGCCGACCAGCTTGGAGGCAAAGTCGACCCTTCGGCGCGCCGCGAATTTGGTAAAGCATCTCTGATCATCGACAACAAGGAGGATCTTTTTGCGGGACTTGGCGGAGCCACGAGTGTCTGGATGAGTCACGGAGACGCCCTGAGCGCCCTTCCGCCAAAATTTGAGCCTATCGCTCACTCAGCCAATGCCCCTATCTGCGCAATCCGCGATCCTGAAAGAAGAATCTATGGTGTGCAGTTTCATCCAGAAGTAGTCCATACCCCGGACGGCAAGAAGATTCTTGGAAATTTTCTGTTTGAGGTTTGCGGTGCAAAAGGACAATGGACGCCCGAGTCGTTCATTGGGCAAGCAAAAAAGGAAATCAACGAGCGCGTCGGGCGGTCCAAGGTTCTCTGCGCGCTGAGTGGAGGTGTTGATTCCTCCGTACTTGCGGTGCTGCTGCATGCGGCGATCGGCGACCGCTTGCACTGCATCCACATCAATAACGGATTGATGAGGAAACAGGAGAGCGAACAGGTCGTTCGGACGTTTCGCGATAATTTTCATATCTCGTTCTCGTTTGTCGACGCGACGGAACTGTTCCTTGCGCGGCTGAGAGGGATTACGGACCCGGAACAAAAGAGGAAGACGATCGGTCGAACATTTATTGAAGTATTCGAGCAGGAAGCGAAAAAACTGGAAGGGGACGTAGAATACCTGGCCCAGGGAACGCTCTATCCCGACGTCATTGAGTCGACTTCCTTCAAAGGACCTTCGGCGACGATAAAAACGCATCACAATGTTGGCGGGCTGCCGAAGGATCTCAAGTTTAAGCTTATCGAACCGTTTCGTGAACTCTTTAAAGACGAGGTACGGGTGATCGGAAGAATGCTCAAGGTTCCCGAAGAACTTATCGGCCGACATCCGTTTCCGGGTCCGGGGTTGGCAGTGCGGGTGCTCGGAGAGGTGACGGCAGAAAAATTGAGCCTTCTCAGAGAAGCGGACCAGATCTTCATCGATGAACTCAGGAAGGCGAATTTGTACGACGAGATCTGGC
Organism: Bacteroidota bacterium; assembly: GCA_041478155.1. GTDB lineage: Bacteria > Bacteroidota > Ignavibacteria > UBA10030 > UBA10030 > JBGOVN01. The sequence goes on from JBGOVN010000028.1 coordinate 1,721, forward strand.
AGGCGTTTGCCGTCCTGCTGCCAATCCACTCCGTCGGCGTCATGGGCGACGGGAGGACATACGATTGCACAGTGGCTCTCCGGGCGGTGACCAGTCTTGACGGCATGACAGCTGACTGGGCGGTTATACCTCATGAAGTTCTCGCGTCTGTCTCGAGCCGCATCACAAACGAACTCCGGGGAATCAATCGTGTTGTCTACGATGTAAGCTCCAAGCCTCCTGCGACCATTGAATGGGAGTGAGTGGAGAAGGAGGTTGAAGGTTGAGGGTTTGAGGTGATAGGTGAAGAGGAAGCGAAGGAAGTTGTGGAATAACAAGATAGAAAGTGGGAGATAGAAAACAGGAGACGGGAGCCAGAAGTCAGGAGACAGAAGATAGAAGACAGGAGAACGCAGGTAGAAGATAGTAGACAGGAAGCAGTAGGGAGTAAGTGGAAAGCGGGAGATAGAGACTAAAAACCTGAAACCTCAAACCGTAAACCGTGAAGCATAGAATTCAGACTCAAAACTTTAAACCTTAAACCCTAAGTTTTGTTCCCACTAAACGCTGCTTTTCAATGATCGAGCTTAAGAACGTCACGAAAAAATTCGCGGATTTTACCGCAGTCGATGGTATCTCACTCACAGTCGAGAGGGGTGAGCTCTTTGGGTTTCTCGGGCCGAACGGAGCGGGGAAGACGACGACCATCAAGATGATCGCCGGATTGTTTTCGCCGACGAGCGGTAAGATCATCATTAACGGTTTCGACACCGTCACGCAGCCGATCGAAGCCAAACAGACGATCTCGTACGTGCCCGACCAGCCATTTCTCTATGATAAGCTGACGGGGAAAGAATTTCTCTACTTCGTCGGTGGATTGTATAAGATGGAAAAAGCAAAGCTGCACGGGAAAATATCGTCTTTGATCGAACATTTCGAGATTGGCAGTTGGGTGGACAAAAGGACGGAGGATTACTCGCAAGGGATGCGTCAGCGAATCACGATCGCAGCAGCACTCCTCCATGACCCCCGGACCATCATTATCGACGAGCCGATGGTGGGATTGGACCCGCGAAGCTCGAAAATCGTACGAGATACATTGAAGGATTTGGCTTCACGCGGGATTTCAATATTCATGTCGACCCACAGCCTGACCTTTGCCGAGGAACTGTGCGATAGAATAGGAATAATCAATAACGGCCGAATGGTATTCTGCGACGGTCGTGAACAGCTCAAGGCCTACAAGCAAAAGTACAACGGAGGGTTCGAATCGGTTTTTCTGGAGCTCACGAAGTAACGTACCATGGCACTGCTCGTACACATTCTGCGGTACAAATTCATCTCGTTTCTGAAAACGACGTTCGACCTGCGTCCAATTTCAGTGATCCGGGGGGTGGGCTCGTTACTCGTCTTTGGGAGTTTTGCCTACGGAGCCTATGTTCTCTCGCACGCGGTGACAAAATTCGTACTCGAACAAACCCGGATCGGCCTGTTTTTGTACCATCGGTTCATTTCGATGATGATGTTCGTCTTTTTCATTGCTGTCAACCTCGGCAACATCATCGTCTCCTACGCAACCCTTTATAAATCCACCGAAGTAAATTACCTCCTCACGAAGCCGGTTTCGTACACGCATATATTCGTCCTCAAGTTCCTCGACAATTTTCTCTACAGCTCCACCACGCTCTTCCTCATCGGGTTTACCGTCCTCCTGGGTTACGGTACGTACTTCGGGTATCCGTGGTATTTTTTCGTCGGCGTCCTCCTCTTCGTGCTCGTCCCGTTCATGTTTCTTGCAGCATGTCTTGCTGTTATCGTTCTTATGGCTATCATGAAGACCGCGAGCAGGTTTGGATTCCGAAGAGTCATGACAGGGATATTCCTGCTCTACTTTGGGTTCATCTTCGTGTTCTTTCGGGTGACGAACCCGATCCAACTGGTCGAAGATGTGAACCGGTATTATCCCAATGTCGACCAGTATCTTTCAGAGCTTGGTCCGGGTTTCCTCCGCTTCCTGCCGAACCAATGGGTTTCCGAATTCCTTTTCTATATCGCATCGAACGATGTTCAACGCGCCCTCCCGTTCGCCGGGATTCTGCTCGGGGTCGCCGCTGCTGCGTTTGTCGTCTGCCTTCTGATTGCGCATCGCTTCTTCTATCGGAGCTGGATCGTTGCGCTCGAAGTGCAGGCGCAGGGAAGCCTTCCCTATCACCCGACGCGTCTCAATCTTATCGACTTCCGAAAAGGGGGCTTCTTGTCAACCCACCTTGATTCGTTGCTGAAAAAGGAATTCTTCACTTTCTTCAGGGAACCGAGTCAGTGGATCCATCTGATGGTTATGGTCGTCCTCACTTCATTGTTTGTCGTGAGCGTCGGGAATCTTAATCTCCGTCTCCGTGTCACGGATATTCAGCTTATGACGTATCTCGTCCTGTATGCCTTCGGGGGATTCCTCACAAGTTCGCTCGCGCTCCGGTTTGTTTTTCCCCTGTTGAGTCTCGAAGGCAATGCGTTCTGGTGTTTGAAGAGCGCGCCCATCGACAGCGGAAAAATTTATTTGACGAAATTCCTGATAGGGCTCGTCGTCGTCCTGACGCTCGCGGAGATTGTTAGTGTTGCGACTAATATTCCTTTTGTACGGTTGAGCGCACGTCGGCCGCTCCTTCTCTGGTTCGGTATCTTCAGCACGTTCTGGATGTCATTCGCCGTCGTCGCTCTCAACTTGGGGTTGGGCGGTTATTTCTCCAATTTCACGGAGAAGAATCCGATTCGCGTCGCATCCTCGCAGGGCGCGACCCTGACATTCCTGTTCACCCTTGTATTCCTTGTTGCGTTGGTCGTTATAGTGATTGTCCCCCTTTCACAGTATTTCCAGTCGATATTTATCTTCCGGAATTTCGATCTTCGATCGATTGTGCTTCCCGGAACGATTCTGGCGATGTTCTCGATGGTCCTCGCGGTGTTCTCGTCGGCCGTTGGCCTCCGCTCGCTCCGGCGGGATTTCTGATTGCAAATCAGCCCCTGATGTGGTAATTTCTGCAACGATGATGGATGAGCCCACCATACTGACCCAACTTCAGCTGGCGCGGTTGTACGTCGGAGAAGGTAAATTTCTCCACGCAGCGCAGGTCTATCGGTCGGTCATGCGTTCAGCCCCCTTTGTCGAGGACGCATGGCTCGAACTTTCAAGAATGTACTTCGACCAAAAACAGTACGTCGCAGCCGAAAAAGTCCTTCTGTATGCTGTCGACCAACTCGAGCACAAGGACGAAGTTATTTTTCTGCTCGGACGATTGTGTGTCGCGACGGGTGATCGATATCGGAGTCTCTCCTATTTTCGAAAACTGCTCGCCCGGGAAAGAACACTTCCCCGCAGGCTGAACGTTCTGGTGCACTATAACGTGGGGCTGCTGTATCATGAGAAAGAACAGTGGAAGCTCGCCGAACATTATTTCAGGAAGACCCGCGGACTCGACCCGCGCTTTCCACATGTCCAGGAGTCGATCGCAGAGCTGTTGCTACGGCGAGGGGCCGTCGAGGAAGCTACCGTGCTGCTCGAGAGCGCCTTGTCTGCGGATCCGTATAGCTGGATCGCCTACTATCTGTTGGGACTCGCCCGCTCCAAGTCGGAGGAGTGGCAACTGGCATTCGAAGCGTTTGCGAACGCGATCGATAGAAACCCGAACGAGCCCCGGGCATGGCAGATGTGCGGAGAGGTTCTGTTGAAACTCCACCAACTTGATGAGTCGGAAAAATATCTCGCCAAAGCGCTGGAACTCAATCCTCATCTCACCGAGGCGATTGTCGGATTTGGTTTTCTTGCGCTGGCACGCGGAGACCGTCGACAGGCGAACGAACACTTTCGACGCGCCCTTAAGCGCGACCCCAAGAACCGAAAGGCGTTGGAAGGGGAACGCGTCCTGCGGCGAACGATGAACCAATGAAGCCGATGAAGCCCATGAAGCCCATGAAGATTGTGGAATGAACGTACGACTGTATTCTCAATTACTTGTTTTGACAGCTCTCTTTGTTGCCTCCTCGCCGGTAAGTCGAAGCGCACAGGGAGCGGCGCAAGACAGCATCGTGTTCCGTCCTGAAGTCGAACGACAGTTCGTCGAGGCGATGAGACTTTTTCAAGCGGGTCGGTACGACAGCGCCGCCGTGCTCTTTGCGAAAAATGTCAGAGAGTATCCCCGTACGCACCGGTCCACGGGTTCCTCTATTATGGGCGCCAAAGCATGGTACATGACGGGGAACTATAAGGAGTCGGTAAAGCTGCTGAAGGATTTGCTCGATCTCTATCCCGAATCGAACTACGTGCCCGACGCTCACTACACGCTTGGGCTCAACTTCTTCAAGATGAGCAGGTTTGAAGATGCCGCTGCAGAATTACTGACTGTTCGTCAGACGGCTCACGACCCGAAGCTCGTCTCGCGTTCGGAACGACTGCTGGATCTTCTATGTTCATCGAACCTGTCGCTGGCGGAACTCCAGCTTCTTCTTGCCGATGCGAACATCGATTTGACCAGGGCATTGATCGGTCTTAGGATGGCGGAGAAGATCTACCAATCCGGAGACATCAAGGCCTCCACAGATCTCTTGCGAACGATCGGGGCCCTTCCTCCCAACGTCAAGTACGTGGGCGATGCTCTGACGCTGCTCGAAGGAATTCAAAAAGGAGGGGTGCTGAAAATTGGTGTCGTGCTTCCGCTGATGCTGCGATCCGAGAAGCCTGCCGCGCGCGAGGTCGGGATCGAGTTTCTCGACGGAATTCAATTTGCCGCCGACGAATTCAACCGCGACGCGGCGATCAAAGTAGCTCTTGAGATTCGGGATTCGGAACGCGACCCGAGTGTCTCCGCGCGCCAGGTAACCGAACTCTGCAACGACGACAAAGTCGTGGCAATACTCGGCCCCGTGTCGAGCGGGGAAGTGTTCGCAAGCGCGGGAGTCTCAAACATGAAGGGCGTTCCGCTCATCACGCCGACAGGAACGTCGAACGGCATCGCGGCAATCGGGGGATATATTTTTCAAGCAAATCCCGACTACGACGTTCGAGGCCGCGCGATGGCGCAGTACGCGTTCGACAAACTCGCGGAACGAAGGTTCGGTGTTCTGGCTCCTGTCGACGCGCCGGGGAAACTCATTGCCGAGGCCTTCATCGACCAGGTGAAGAAGCTGGGGGGAGAATTGGTGGACGTCCAATGGTATCAGTCCGGAGCAACGGACCTTCGGTTGCAGCTCGCGACGATGCGTCAGCGGGCGCTCGAGAAGTCCGAGGTTCCGTTCATCGACTTTTCCGCGAAACTTAAAAAAACCAACATCGACAAAATGCTGATCTGGGGAGTGAACCCGCAGGTGGTCGATTCACTCTCGGAACATGAGGACAGCGCGTTCGTGACGTTTCTGTTCGGCCCAAACGGCGCTCGCATTGCAGATTCCCTGGCCATTCCGACAGGACTTGTGAAGCTGAAGTACGACAGTCTCGGATTGCCGGTGCACAATGTAGATGGCTTGTTCGTTCCCATCGCAAGCTCCGACGAGATTCCGGTCGTCAGCTCGCAAATCAAGTTTTACAATTTTCAGAGCCAGTTGTTGGGAACGGGGGAATGGAACGATGCATCGGAGCTCGACCAGAATCAGCAATACACGAACGGAGTGATCTTCGCGGTCGATTCGTACGTCGACTCAAAGGATCAATCGTACAGGGCATTCGTTTCAGCCTTTCAGAAAGTCAACAAGAAAAAAACACCCGGCGTCAATACGCTCTTCGGATACGATGCAGCCAAGCTCCTCCTGCAGGTCATCGGCAAGGGGGCGACCCACCGGAATGAGATTGCGGCGGAGCTCCCGAAAATAAAGGGCTTCTCCGGCCATCACTCGAAAATCTCTTTCACAAGTTCTCGAGTCAACACCTATCTTGTCATGATGCAGTACAAGAACCACACCATGCGAAAAATAGGGGAGATCGACCTTTCGCAGACGGTGCTATCGCCGCCGGGGAACTAACGATGACACGGGGGAAAAGCAGCCAGATTTCTGAACCTGCGTTCTATCGTACGAGAATCAAGGATTGGCCTGTCGATGAACGCCCGCGCGAAAAACTTCTCCACCGAGGTGCGGAGGTCTTGAGCGAGGCAGAGTTGCTCGCAATTCTCGTCCGCACAGGGTCGAAAGGAGTGACTGCAGTTGACCTGGCAAGAAAGCTTCTGGCCGAAGGCAGGTCGCTCCGCGACCTCGCACGGATGACGGTTGCGGATTTTGCGGAGTATGGGGTTGGAGCCGCGCGCGCGTGCTCACTCGTGGCCGCGTTCGAGATCGTTCGCAGACTCCCTTTCAGCGATGGGGAGGAGAAGCCGGTGTTGAGGTCTCCCCTTGATGTGGCAAAGAGGTTCGGTCCGAAACTTCGGGATCTTCAACACGAAGAGTTCTGGTCCCTCATCCTGAATTCAGCAAGCCGGCTCATCGCCGAAGTGCGCATAACGACCGGGACTTTGAACGCATCACTCGTTCATCCCCGCGAATGTTTCCAACCTGCCATCAAATGGAACGGCGCGAGCGTAATTTTTGTCCATAACCATCCGAGCGGGAATCCCGAGCCAAGTCAGGAAGATCTTGCAATCACCAAACAGTTAGCAGAAGCCGGAAAAATACTTGGCATACCGGTTCATGACCACATCATCGTGGCAGGACATTCAGCGACGAGCCTTGCTGAACGCATGCTCTTATAGTATTAGACCTTCTTTCTCATTCGCGCGTTTGGAGGCCGTTGCTTTTGGCCGTTGTTTCTCCTTGACTTTTTTGGGGCTAATTGGTATACTCAGAGGGTAGTACCGTAGGTGAATAATGCGAACGAGATTTTTTTTGCAAGGAGATGACTCCATGAAAAAATCGTTGTTGA
>JBGOVN010000202.1:0-3814 GCA_041478155.1 Bacteroidota bacterium
CTTTGCGAGCGGCCTGCAGGCTCTGGTCGCCTCGTTCATCATCAGCACGGCGGCGCACTTTGTTGTCGGTGCATCGAAGGTTGTCGTGACCGGCAGGTCGTGGGTGAAGAGCGGATTGGAGATGACCATCGTCGGACTAGGCGAGGCGGCAGTGACGTATTCGATAGGTTTCCTCATTTCACCGATGATAAAAAAGTGATGGCGTTGTTCAATCCCGACTCTGGCCCGGCTCTCGCGCCGGGCTCATAGGATCCTAAGGAGCGATGTGATGTCAGAACCTCGAAAAATCTTCGACCTCAATACAATTCAGCCCGTATCGACAGAAGGACGGGTTCCCCCTCAAGCGATGGATGTCGAGATGGCAGTGCTCGGAGGGATGCTTCTGGAGAAAGAAGCCATCGCAAAAGCCATCGAGGTACTCGACGAAAGCGCGTTTTACAAACCTGGACACCAGGCGATTTTCAGGGCGATGATATCCTTATTCGAACGGAGCGAGCCCGTCGACCTCATCACGCTTGTCGAGGAGCTCCGTCGTCGCGGTGACCTCGAAAAAATCGGCGGCGAGTACTATCTTACCGAGCTAACGACAAACGTCTCGAGTGCTGCCAACGTTGAGTTTCACGCCCATATCGTCCTCGAGAAAGCGTTGATGCGCCAACTCATTGGTACATCCTCGGAGGTCATCACGCGGGCGTACAGCGACACGGAGGATGCGCTTGCGCTGTTGGATGAAGCGGAGCAGAAGATATTCACCATCTCCGAGCAGCGGATGAAAAAGAGTTTCATCTCTATGAATACTGCGGTACACAAGACGATGGATGTGCTCCAGAGCATCCACGGGAAGCACAGCGGCGTGACCGGCGTACCGTCGGGGTTTACCGACCTGGACAACCTGACCGGCGGATTTCAAAACTCAGACCTTATTATTATTGCCGGCCGGCCGAGTCAGGGCAAGACGGCGCTCGTCCTCTCGCTTGCCCGCAACGCTTCGGTTCTCCACGATGTTCCCATCGGATTTTTCAGCCTGGAAATGTCAGTCCACCAGCTCGTGATGCGGTTGATGTGCGCGGAGGCGCGGGTCGACGCACACAAAGTGAGGACAGGACGCCTGCCCGAGGATGAGTGGAAAAAATTAAGCATGAGCGTCGGCCGTCTGTACAAAGCAAAAATCTTTATCGACGATACACCCGCGCTCAGCATCCTCGAGCTTCGTGCAAAAGCGCGTCGCCTCAAGGCCGAACACAACGCCGGTCTCATTGTTGTCGACTATCTCCAGCTCATGCAGGGTCCGAAAAACGCCCAAAGCCGCGAGCAGGAAATCTCGTCGATCTCCCGGTCGCTGAAGGCTCTTGCGAAAGAACTCGACATTCCCGTCATCGCACTTTCGCAGTTGAATCGTGCAGTCGAGGCCCGGACCGACAAGCGTCCCGCCCTTGCCGACCTACGCGAATCCGGGGCAATCGAGCAGGACGCCGACGTCGTTATTTTTGTCCACCGACCCGAAGGGTACGGCATTGCCGAGGTCGGTGGCAATTCGACTGAGGGGCTTGCAGAAATAATCATTGGCAAGCAGCGAAACGGTCCCACCGACAGTATCACTCTGCAATTCATAAAGCAGTATGCCCGGTTTGAAAATCGACTGCAATTCCGGCCTGACGCGCTCCTGCCGCCCGAGCCCGGCGAAGAGACTCCGTTCTAGGAAACACTGTCATCGCCGAATGACCCGACGACCACAAAGAGCGGCGGTCCCCGTTTTGTTTGTTTTCGCATTGCTGTCATTCCCTACCCTGAGAGCGCAAGAAGGGACATGGTCGCTGAGCGCCTCGGTCAACGGAAACCTCCTCAGCATGGGAACCGTCAATCAGACATTGGACAATACCGTTGCCGCCTGGAACTCGAACTTCATTTCCATCGCACCGTACGCCCATTTCAATTATGCCTTCTCGTACTCCTCCAAGATCGTCTACCGTTTCGACCGGGATTTCGGATTTTCGCTCTCATCCTCCAATTTTTCAAAAATCCTTACCGATTCTTACAACGACGCCGCCGTCTCGCTTGACCTCAACCGTTCCGTTGGTGCGACAGACGTCATGGTTGGCATCGTCTACTATCTTCCCCCACTTCTCTACTCGACCGAGCCGTACGCGGTTCTCGAGTTCGGAGCCATCTTCGCCCGTGCCGACGGCTCCACCTTCCGCACGCAGACGACGAAGAACGGGACTGTGTATTCAACGGATATCCTCACGGATACGGCAGTCAAGTACAGAAAATCGAAAGGCATCCTGAACGTCTCACTCGGCGCAACGATGGACATGGGCGCAGGATGGTTCATCCGCGGAGAGCTCGCCTACAAGTTTGCGAAGGTCGGCCAGATGGACGGAGAGATCACGAGACTCGAAGGAACGAGTTACGATGCATCGTTTACGGAATTCGATTACTCACTCGTCGCCGTCTCGCTCGGCGTTGGCATCCAGTTGTGAGAAAGGTCCGGCCATATGAATCGTAGGACATTTTTGCAATCAGTCTCCCTCGGAGCAGGGCTTCCGCTTGCAGGTTTTCGCTTTCCGCTCCCGGGACATACTCCTATAACCGATGACGATGCTCTGTTGTGCGGAAAAAAATTCGAACTGGCAGTTTCCCTCGCGCTACGCGAGAAACCCATTGACGAGGTCATTGTCGCGATCGGCAAATCGTTCCTCGGCACGGAGTACGTGGCAAACGCGCTCGAAATACCCGGAGCGGAACGTCTGGTAGTCAACCTACGCGGCCTCGATTGTGTCACGTTTTACGAAAACTCACTCGTGCTCGCACGCTGCGTCAAGAAGAATTCGATGACATTTGAAGATTACAAAAAAGAACTGCAGCTCATCCGCTATCGCGGCGGCGTTATCGACGGATACACGAGCAGACTGCACTACACGTCCGATTATTTCTACGATAACGAAAAACGAGGAGTCTGGAAGAATATAACGAAAGAAATCGGCGGCGTGCCGTACACCAAGAAGGTCAATTTCATGTCGACGCACCCCGACTCCTACCGGCAGCTCAAAGAGCACCCGGAATTCCTCGGCGTCATTCGGCAGCAGGAGGAAACGATCAACAAGCGGGAAACGTATTTTATTCCGAAGGGAGACGTAGCAAGGGTGTCGGAAAAAATCCAAAGCGGTGATATTGTGGGGATTACAACGGATATCGAAGGACTGGACTGCTCGCACACCGGTATCGCGCTACGCAAGGACGGAGAACTCCACTTCATGCACGCCCCGAACGTCGGCTATAAAGTGACGATCACCGAAAAAACCTTTGCCGAATATCTCGCGGGGAACAAGAAGCAGAGCGGAGTCATGATCGTGAGAAGCCTTGAGCCGTTGTCGAAAGGATAAGAACTTCAACAATCTGAAGACTTAGAACTCTACACAAGAGCTCGAAGAGAGAAGTACGGAATTCGTCGCAATGCGACTCCCTGCTTGCAGTACGCGCCAAAATTGTTTATTCTCATACACTTTTGTTTTACTATCATCCATCACTTCCCTTTACTTCTCGTTACTTCACATTACTTTTCCCACGAACTCATGCACACAACCTTCTTCCGGCAAACTCGATCCCTCATCATCCTGTACATTTTCGTTATTACGTTCACCCCTCATGCCGCCGGTCAACAACCGATCCTGAGTCCGCGTGACTCGGCTGAAATTGTTATCGGAGGAAAAAAAATCTCCGTGAACTACGGCCGCCCTTCGATGCGCGGGAGAAAAATCATGGGAGCGCTTGTTCCCTACACCCGTTGGTGGCGGACCGGAGCGAACGAAGCAAC
>JBGOVN010000232.1:0-3451 GCA_041478155.1 Bacteroidota bacterium
CGCCGGCTTCGAGCGCAAGAACTGCTGCTTCATCGGGCGCGAACTTATCGGTTACACCCTGCATCGTCAATCCATCTGTCACGATGATTCCTTGAAACCCAAGCTCATTCCGCAGCAAGCCGGTCATGATGGGACGCGACAGTGTTGCAGGTCTCTTCGCCGGATCGAGTTTTGGAAGAGCGAGGTGTGCCGTCATGACGGCTTTGGCACCCGCCTGAATCCCTGCCTTGAACGGGACTAGTTCCACAGCTTCGAGACGCGCGGAGTCAAGATCCAGAACGGGCAATCCCATGTGCGTGTCCTCTTTCGTGTCGCCGTGGCCTGGAAAATGTTTCAGCGTTGCCATAACATTTCCTTCTTGAAGCCCTTTCACATATGCAGCGCCGAACAGCGCAACCTGCTTTGGATCCTCTCCGAACGATCGTGTGTTGATAATGGGATTTTCAGGATTGTTGTTGACGTCGACGACTGGTGAGTTCGTCCATTGAATCCCGATTGCGCGTGCCTCGCGGGCCGTGACCTTACCCATCCGGTAGGCATACTCAGGATTTCCCGTTGCACCCAGAGCCATGAGAGAAGGAAACTGTGTTCCGCCGCCGGAGATAAAATCGGGGAGCTCCGGTCCCCTTCCGCGTTGATGACGCCAGGCAACTGAAAAAGTGAGTCCGCTTTCCAGGTCGGCATTGATGATGAGGGGTATTTTTGATTCCCGTTGGAGTGCATTCGTCATGATCGCAATGTCGATGACCGTTCCGCCCGCAAGAATAAATCCGCCGACATGATACTTCCGAACCATCTCCAGGGCGTATTGGAAGATCGGACTTTTCCTGTTGCTGTAGACAGCAACAAGGTCCGCGATAAAAAGCTGACCCACTTTCTCTTCAAGAGACATCGACTTGATCGTCGTCTCCGCCCATCCTGTTGGCTGAGCCTGCAGATAGGTCGGAACGATTGTGGAAATACATACCAGGAGATTTGAGATGAACCGAGAGAGGCTCATGACGGCCGAAAGACTGCTTGTGAAACCGTGTGGAGCTTCATCGCTTTTTCATTGAGCCGGTAGCAATTCCCAATTCCTTCAACAATTCGAATCATGCCGTTCTCGACGCGGATGAAGGGTTCGATGATATCATCCGTGAACCAGCGACGAGAGGACTCGACATCCGTGGGATATTGAAAATTTGGCAGCGTTGCAAGATGGAGCGTTTGCGCGCCTCCGATGCCGAGTTCGGGCATCGTTCCTGCCCACACGGGTACTTGTTTTTCCGCGCAGAAATCATGGATTTCCTTTGCCTTTTTCAACCCTCCCACACGCTGAATTTTGATGTTCACGATTTTGCAAGCCTGGATTTCGACCGCCCGACGAATTGCGCGCAAGTCTTCCGCTGACTCGTCAAGGCAAATTGGTGTCTCTACCTGCGCCTGGAGCTTCGCGTGGCCCTCCAAATCAATCCGCGGAAGCGGCTGTTCGATCATGATCAGGCCGAAGGAGTCCAAATCTCGAAGATGTGGGATATCCTTTTGCGTATAGGCACAATTAGCATCCACCATGAGAGGGATATCGCCGAATTGTTTTCGCACAGCCTCGAGCGGCTTGATGTCCCATTCCGGTTGGATTTTCACCTTCACCCGCTTATATCCCTCAGAAAGGTGTCGTTGGATGGAATCAAGGAGTTGGTTCAACGAAGGATAGATCCCCACAGCCAACCCTGAATCGATCGGCTTCGCCGTTCCTCCGAGAAGCAAATACAACGGAATTTTTTTTGCCTGCGCGATAAGGTCCCAGAAAGCCGTCTCAAGTCCAGCCTTTGCGAAAGGGCTTCCGGTAATTTCGTCGAGCACGGTACTGTTAAAGTCATCGATGGTTCCGGGTGATTTACTGAGAACCGCAGGGATCAGGTCACGCGTGAGGCATTCCCATACGCTTGTCGGCGTGTCGTCGGAATAAAAGGAACCTGCCATCGGCGAGGCTTCTCCGTAGCCGACAATTCCGTCAGCCCATATGCCCACAACAATTCCGTCCTTGACACGGACTTCACCGCTGCTGATTTTGAAAGGTTCAACGAACGGAATCTGAACATGATTCAGAGTGATGCGGTCAAGCTTCATCGGTACCGAACGGGGTTCTGCAATTCACCGATCCGTTCGATGCGACAGACCATGGTATCACCATGCGTGATCGGACCAATGCCTCCCGGTGTGCCAGTTGAAATAATATCGCCCGGTTCGAGCGTGATGTACTTCGAGATAAATTCGATTTGTGCGGCTACGTCGAAGATCAGGTCGCGTGTGTTGGCTTTTTGACGTATCGCTCCATTCACAGTACATTCAATGCCAAGATGCAGAGGAGGCTTGAGCTCATCTGCCGTGATTATCCATGGACCGAGCGGCGTAAAGGTGTCAAAGCTCTTTGACCGAAACCAGGGATGCCGCTGTTCCAGGTCTTTCGTCTGCAAGTCACGGGCGCTGACGTCATTGGCAATTGTGTAGCCCGCAACATATTTGTAAGCATCCTTCTTTTTTACTTCAGTAGTTTTTTTTCCAATGATGACGGAGAGTTCCACTTCATGGTCTATCCTCCCGAGTCCTTTTGGAATTCTCACCGTTTCCCCCGGACCTATCACAGAAGACCCGGCCTTTGCGAAGATGATCGGCTCCTTCGGGACCTGAAAGTTCCCCTCTGCCGCATGAAGAGCGTAGTTCAACCCAAGCGCAACTATCTTTTGAGGGCGGGCAATCGGAGACCTTAACACCGACGTCTTACCAACCTCAAGCCGCCCCTGTAAATTGTTTTTCTCAACGAATTGAAGCACACGGTTCATCTCCTCAACGTCGAGCCCACTGTTCTGGATTAGTTCGGCGAGACTCTTCCTCGGCTCCATCGAGACACCGCGCTCCATTAAGGCGGATACAGCTTCAGCTCTCGTGTAGTCAATCCACCGGCCGTTGAGCTCAACGCCGATGCATTTTCCGTCCGCGTGCTCGAATTGTCCGATTTTCATTCTGCTCCCTTCCCAACATTTATCGTTTCTTTGAAATAAATACCCACAGGATGCTGTGCAGCCAGAACTTGATCGGGATACGCAAGGACACGCTTTCTCCGCTCCGGGTCGTCTTTCGTAAGCTCATCGATCCAATGAACACCGTAGAGAACATGACCGACTTCGTCGGCCAGGAGAAACTCGATCAGTTGCTGCGACCTCGCATCGCCTGTCTTCTTCGCCTTCGCAATCCAATCTCTCAAATGCTTACAGCTTTCGCTTTCGAACGTCATATTCGAGAGCGCAAGGCGTTCCAGCGGATCCGGGCGATTGACATCCTGTTCCCAGCCGAAACAACTTGTGGGAAACATTCCTACATGCCCTCCAAGCTCTTCGAGTCGTCTTTGCACAATCTCGGCGTGTCTCGACTCGTCCCAAGCCTGATGTGCCATGTCCATTTTCATCTGCCA
>JBGOVN010000189.1:0-3915 GCA_041478155.1 Bacteroidota bacterium
ACCTCTTCTCTCCAAAAAAGATTCAGGCATATTTTCTCGACACCGGCTATCAATTGGTGGCGACTGTCGCAGCCGGCATCATCCTTGCCGTTTGGCAGTAAGAAACGCGGGGTGCTGTTGAACACCGTGAGCGATTGCGTTCGAGCGTGAGTGACCTTATTGTTCATATCAAGCCGCGCCGCGACCCGGAGCGGGCGGCAACAATCAACGACCTGGTCGGTGCTGCCCTTTTGCTGTTCAACAGTTTTTCACAACTATCGACGCAGAGCGGTTGGTCGTTTTTGATCGGGTTTAACATTTGCGCGGGCACAGCTTTACTCATCGGCAACGCTCTGCCGTTGGTTTCGAAGACCCGGTTCCATCATGTGTCCCGCTATTTGAAGGTCGTCGGCGGACTGAGCCTCGTCGGCTCCGGTATCGACTTGTCCCCGGGCGCAAGAAAAATGTTCCATGGCCCGACGATTCTTACCGGGCTCGTCTTGATTCTTTTGACCCTGTTCGAAAAGCAGATCAAGCGCAAGCTTCGAACGAAATTCAGGAAACGGGCCGTCGTATTCTCCGAGAGCGGCGTCAACGTGAGGTACAATTTCTTGCGACGTCACGCTTTTCCGTGGGACGAAATCGCTGAGATCGCACTTGACGGGCCCTCACTCACGGTTCGTCCGCGAACCGGTAAATCAATTTCGGCGACGCTCGACCCGGAGGAATCAAACGAAGATGAGGTCCGGCAGGGACTCCGGTCAATCTCGTATCCAAACGTTACCATAGATGTGCATTAGAACATTTCTCCTCCATCAATCAATAGTAAGGATCGTATGAAAACGCAGATCGTCTTCATTCTTGCCTTCATAGTTTCCCTCACTGCATCCGCGCAAAAATCGGCGATGCTACGAATGCCGTTTGCTCCCATACTGGAGAAGGTTCCCCCTCCTCCTGCCTCCGTCGACGCAGCGTTCGCCAAGTTTCAGTATGATCCCGAGCAGGACAAACTCGACCAGTACACCGTCACGGCAGGATTGAAGACAACGTTGGAAGAGTACCAAAAGCAGATTGCGGATATTCAGTTGGCTAATGCAATGGCTGAGAACATTGGCGACCCTAACTCTCCAGAGATGGATTTGGCCCAGAAAATGAAAGATCCCGAATACCAGAAGAAACTCCAGAGCATGAGTGAGGAGGAGAAGATAAAATTTGCAATGCAGATGCAAAGCAAGTCGGCGCCTCCAAAGATGGTCCTAGAGTCGCCCGTCGCCATCAAAGCGTTAGAAGCCTGCCAGGGAATCAGCCAAAAGAGCTACGAATCACTGTCCATCGGCGGCATGCCGCTGCAGACGGCATACCGAAACTTTGACGAACAAAGCGCCAAGGCGCATCAGGACCTGAAAGAGGCGCTCACGAACGATGTCGCGAAGCTCCCGACGGTTCAGCCGGGTGAAGGAAGTGATCCCGAGCCGAAGGCATACAAGGCGCTTATGCTGAAGTACTTCAACAAACAGATCGATCAGGCAAACGGCGATCTTAAACGTGTCCGTGAAATCTGGGACACGTTCAAAGCGCACCATCTGGCCGACGTTTCGGGCTACGATACCCAGCTTGCGGCAATCGGATACGGAGACAAAGTGAAGAATAAAATAATCCTGAACCAGTTCAGCCCATTTCAATCGTCGGAAATCTACGATATCAGCGAGCTCATCGGAATGACGGAGAAGGAATACGAACGCGCCGCACAGTGGAAGGCCGCCAAAGTTCACTATGAATTCGTCGAAAAAGACTCGAAGTGAAGCTCCGGAAATTATCTGCGACTCTCTGTCCGCTTCTCCTGCTCGCTTCGTTCTGCGTGCATGCACAACGACGGGGCCTGACGACGATTCATCTCGCGCAAGGGGATGTCCGCCTTCAGATCGACGGCGAGCGCGAAGATAGCACTTGGTCAAACTACTATAAGGCCGCTCTCGATTCGCTCCTCCACGCGTACGAAACGTATCTCGGCGTCCCGTTCCATTCCGGCGCTCTTTCGTACTATCAGGACCAGCCCGTCGAAGAACGTTGGATTATCAGGGTGGTCGGGAAAGAAAAGGTCTTCCTCGACGGCAAGTGGGTTGGCGGATACAACAACAGCTCAGGAATCTTCGGAAAGGACCGCGGCATCTTTGTGGAATATGGAATAGCCTCCGTGTCCCGTCCGGCTCTCCTGTTTCACGAGGTCGGACATTTCTGGTTCTACACGAATCCCTGGCTCAACGAGGGGATCGCCAGCTTTCTTCCGATAGCGTGCGCGAACGACCGGGTGCTGCACCTGCAGCAAGCCGAATTGAATTCGATCTGGAGGCATTGGGGGATTCACGACGGCCCGAATGACGCGGATCGGCCGACAGAAAGCGACTTTCGAAAGGACGGCGGCAATTCGTTCCTGCTCTGGTACAACAAGACATTTAAGATTCAGTACATTATCTTTACTGAGCTTGGTGCAGAGGGATATAAGAAATTCGTCGCAGCCGTCGCCGCCCATCCGGCAACCGTTACGACAAACTCCGACGCGCTTTCACTTCTCGCATCCGTCAAGAAGGCAGATTGGAAGAACATTCTCTCCGGATGGGTCTTCGCGGGCCCATACACAAAATATACGTGGGATTTTTTTAAAGGAGATTCATTGACAACATTGACAACGGGGTTCGTTCACTAACGAAGCCAGCTCCTCGCTGCCGGTACTTCTCAATCAGACCGAATGATGCCCCGACCAGAACAGAAATCCTCGCCCGACCGCTTCAACCAGATGTACAGCGAGCTGTTCGCCCGCGAAACGCCGGACCACCACGTCAGGCGAAGCCACCGGACGAATGTCGTCCGTTTTCCGTTCCTGAGGTTCGTCGGCTTCACGCTGATCGATGTCGCCGTCTTCCTCCACAATTACTATATCATCCGTTCGTTCTCCTGGGATAGCTATCTCCAGATCGTTCTCATCACCCAATCGTACGCATTTTTCTCCTGGCTGTGTCTTTATCTGTACTACGACACATTCAGCATGTTTGACCTCGGCGTCTTCTTCTTCGGTTTTGATGTGGTCATCTGGACGTTCGTCCTCCACTACACCGGCGGCGAACGGAGCTGGCTTTTCTTCCTCATGATCGTGCGCGTTGCGGACCAGACCTACACAAACTTCACACGAACCGTCAACTTCGCTCATTTCTCGGCCTTCTGCTACGCCGCACTCCTTGTCTATCTTCGCTTTGTCGACCATCGACTTCTCTTCTGGCCTGGCGAACTGACGAAACTTTTCCTGATCTACGCCACCTCCCTCTACATTTCGCTCACTGCCTTGACGGCGAAGGAGCTTCGACGACGCTCGGTCAATGCCATACGGCTGGCGGGAAGACTGATCGTCGAACTTGAGGAATCCATGAAGAACGCCGAGGAAGCAAGTCGTGCGAAAAGTCAATTCCTGGCAGTCATGAGCCACGAGTTACGGACGCCGATGAACTCCGTGATCGGTTTTGCCCGGATCCTGACGAAAAACAAGAACAAGCGCTTGCACAAGAAAGAAGTCACCTATGCTGAACGAATCCTCGAGAACGGTCAGCATCTCCTGAACGTCATTAACCAACTGCTCGACCTCTCAAAGGTCGAAGCGGGAAAAAGCAGGATCGTGTACGCGATGGTCCATCTCGATGCACTGGTCAAGAAGACTGTCCTCCAGCTTGAAGGGGACCTCCGACGCACGAGGGTAAAACTCGTCGCCCGCATCCCCCAGCGGCTTACTCCCGTGCGAACCGACGAGGGAAAGCTGAGACAGATTCTGATCAACCTCATCGGTAACGCCTTGAAATTTACCGACCGGGGAAGCGTTGTGGTCGCCGTCGAAGCAGATGAAAAATCCGGAAGGCCACTCCGCATCGATGTTGTGGATACCGGACCGGG
>JBGOVN010000144.1:0-4483 GCA_041478155.1 Bacteroidota bacterium
CGGTCGTGCGGCTTTTGCGCGGTAAAAACCGGCAGGCCCGATGGAGAACTCGACTGGGATGAACCAGTCCGCGTTGCGGAAGCAGTAGAGTTGATGGGAATAAAGCATGCGGTGATCACCTCGGTCAATCGTGACGAACGCAACGATGGAGGTTCGCCGATTTTCGCAGAAACGATCCGACAAATCCACCGGCGCGTTCCCGATTGCCGCATTGAAGTACTTATTCCTGACTTCAAGGGGAATGAGTCAGCGCTGAATACCGTTCTCGATGCGCGCCCTGATATCCTTAATCATAATCTCGAAACCGTGCCGCGTCTGTACCGAACGGTCCGGCCGCAGGCCAACTATCGACAGTCGCTCGAGGTCCTCGAACGGGCCAAGCGAAAAGGATTCACGGCAAAAACAGGAATGATGCTCGGCATCGGCGAACGTACTGAAGAAGTCATAGAGGTCCTGAAGGATATTCGAGCAGTCGACTGTGACATCGTCACCCTCGGTCAGTATCTCCAACCGACAAAAGAACATCTACCAATCGACCGATATGTACATCCGGATGAGTTTCGAATGCTCAAGGAAGCTGGAATCGCCATGGGTTTTAAGCATGTTGAATCCGGGCCACTCGTGAGAAGTTCGTACCACGCCGCTCAGCACGTTTAGGCGAGCGCTGAATTCCTTCACTCCATTCATGAGGATCAGGATCCTCTCTCCTAGAACTGAGTTTCTTCAATCAACCTCCCTGTCCGCACCGACGCTCTTCGCCTTCCCGCGAGCTCACGTTGACTTTCCCTGCATTTTTCGGTAGTTTTCAGGAGTTTATGGAACAGATCAATGATGGAAAAAGTGTCGAGGCAGCGCTGAATCGGCCGAAGCTGATGGACGGATTTCATGCCGTTCATTGTTTTTTATTCCAAATTCATGAGGATGTTCGGACTCGACCGAGTGTATGATCACGAAATACGGCTACGACATCTACTTTACGATTGTTGCGCTGTGCGTCGTGCTTGCTGTCATCTCGCTCTTGTTCATTGAGCCCAAATCCCTGCGGTTCGGCGTCGTCGCAATTGCCCTCGTCGTCTTTGGATTCTCGACGAATTTTTTTCGGGACCCGGAACGGCGAACCCCGGAGAACAACCGGGGAGTTATTTCACCTGCAGATGGCACGGTCATCCTCGTGAAACAGGTCAACGAGCCTGAATACCTCAAACAAGAAGCAACCCGGATAAGTATTTTCATGTCTCCCCTGAACGTGCATGTGAACCGAATCCCGATCTCCGGGACTGTAGGGAACCTGCGTTACGTCAAAGGAGAGTATTTTGCTGCGTTCGAGGATAAGGCTTCGGAGAAGAACGAGCAGATGGTGGTCGGGATCGAAAGCGGATACGGAAAGATTCTTTTCAAGCAAATCGCGGGATTCATTGCCCGAAGGATAGTCTGTAATCTCACAATGGGTGAACGGGTGACTGCGGGAGAGCGGTTTGGCATGATCAAGTTTGGATCGAGGGTCGATGTGTTCGTTCCCCTGAGCGCTGCCGTGAAGGTTAATGTGGGAGACGGCGCGACAGCAGGAGAGACAGTTCTCGCAGAGCTTGCTCAGTGAGCCGGTCAGTTTCAACGCGGCAATTAAGGAAGGGCCGTCGAGCGTAGACGATGAAAATTACAAGAGCCGTCGTTCCCAGCCTGTTCACGACGTTAAACATTTTCTGCGGATTTTTATCCCTCCTGAACTCCAGTCAGGGCAAAATCGAAATGGCGGCCTGGTTCATCATTCTGGCGGCCGTATTCGATTCTCTCGACGGCGTTATGGCCAGGATTACCCGATCATCCAGCAAGTTCGGTGTCGAGCTCGACTCGCTCGCCGATGTGGTCTCTTTCGGCGCTGCTCCGTCATTTATGGTCTACCGCGCACACCTTTCGGTCTTTGATAACTGGGGAATCATTATCAGTTCGCTGCCGCTGATTTTCGGTGCGATTCGCCTGGCGCGGTTTAACGTTCAACTCGTTGGTTTCGAGAAAGATCATTTCATCGGTCTCCCAATTCCGGCGCAGGCCATTACCGTGAGCGCCTTCCTGCTGGAAAATTATGCAGACGGTTATGGAATGAGCGGCTGGACGCGCGACGCCCTTGCTCCTCTGGTTCTTGCCCTCTCCCTCCTCATGGTCAGCAGAGCCCGGTACGAAACATTACCCAAACTTACGAAGCGCGAAATCATTGCACATCCCTGGAAGGTTGTTGGCTTCGGGGTAGCCGCATTGATTGTGATATTTTCGAAGGGTCAGTATTTGTTCCTCGTCCTTTTCAGTTTTATTGCTTTCGGTGCCCTTCGTTCTGCCTATGGTGCGCTCAGCCATTCCTCCCTCCACCTCGATAAGGATAACGAGGAAGAGACGGAAGTTTCAAGTATCGATATCTGACGAACGGAGAAAACGTTGTTTCATTCTAGAATTGTCGTCACTCTGCGTACATCGATTCTCGACCCGCAAGGAAAAGCCGTCGAACAAGGGATCCACTCTCTCGGCTACAAGGGAGTCGAAAACGTTCGGATCGGAAAACTCATCGAGCTCCACGTCGATACGGATCTACGAGAGGAGGCCGAGCGAATCACGCGCGAGGCTTGTCAGAAACTTCTGGCGAATCCCGTGATGGAGGATTTTTCTTTTACACTCGAGAAAGTGAACACTTGACAAAAGCAAAATTTGGCATCGTAGTATTCCCGGGGTCCAACTGTGACCACGACGCTCATTTTGTTGCGGGCGAGATTATGGGCCAGCAGGCACGGTTCATTTGGCACAAAGAAGGCTCGCTTGGAGACGTCGACGTTGTCATTCTCCCCGGCGGGTTTTCCTACGGCGACTATTTGCGTTGCGGTGCCATTGCCCGATTCTCGCCGATCATGAAGGATGTCGTACGCTTCGCAAATGAAGGCGGAACGGTCATCGGCATCTGCAACGGGTTCCAGATTCTCACGGAGGCCGGCCTCCTTCCCGGTGTGCTCCTACGCAACCGCTCGCTGCTGTTTGTCTGCAGGTATGTTCACCTTCGCGTCGAAAACTCCGACACGCGATTCACGAACCAGTGCAGTCGGGGGGAAGTCATGGAGATCCCGATTGCGCACGGCGACGGAAATTATTTCGTCGACGACGAAACGCTCAAGCGTCTTGAAGGGAACGGCCAGATCGTATTCCGGTACTGCGACAAGGAAGGCCGGGTGACTGAAGAAGCGAACCCCAACGGTGCGCAGGCAAATATCGCCGGCATCATCAACGAATCCGGCAACGTTCTCGGACTCATGCCGCATCCCGAACGGGCATCGGATCCTCTGCTTGGACATACCGACGGTCAGAAAATATTTCGCTCAATGATTCATACTATTGTGGCTCACGAACAGTATCACGGTCTCGAGACCGCAGAGAGGAGTTAATCATGTTTGGAAACATAGGTGGTTCTGAATTATTCCTGATCCTGTTGATTATCCTGGTGTTCTTCGGAGCGAAGAAGCTGCCGGAGCTCGCGAAGGGGCTGGGGCAAGGGATTCGAGAATTCCGTAAAGCCGCCAAAGATGTGCAGGAGGAAGTCGATAAAGAAACAAAGCTGACCGACGATAAGAACGACAAGATCGAGAAAAAGTAGTCACCGTCCGTTCCTTTCCCATTCCAATATCTGACCGGTCCGCACTTCCGCATGCGCGCGGCAGCATCCGTAGAGTTCCGTCACTCCCTCATTGATAATTGATACTTGGTATTGATGAAGACATTCGACACCCTCGCAGGCGAGCTGAACGCGGGAAAAACGACGTGCGAGCAGATCACGCAGGAATATTTGAACGTAATCGACCGTCAGCGCGCGCTCAATGCGTTCCTCTCGGTATTTAACGAGAAGGCGCTCCAGCAAGCACGCGCGGTTGACGCGAAGCGACGCACAGGAAGTGCCGGTCCGCTCGCCGGTATGGTCGTGGCAATCAAGGATGTTATTTGCGTTAAAGACGAGCGGGTGACGTGCGGTTCGAAGATCCTCGAGAATTTTGTTTCATTGTATGATGCCACGGTCGTCTCGCGACTGCGTGCAGCCGATGCCGTGATCATCGGAAAGTGCAACATGGATGAGTTTGCGATGGGCTCGTCGACGGAAAACTCGGCGTTCGGCCGCGTGAAATTACCGCAGGATGAAACGCGTGTTCCCGGCGGCTCGAGCGGAGGCTCGGCGGTAGCGGTGAAAGCGGGAATGTCAACGACAGCACTCGGTTCCGACACCGGCGGATCGATTCGCCAGCCGGCTTCGTTTACGGGCGTCGTGGGTCTGAAGCCGACGTACGGCCGCGTTTCACGATTCGGCCTCGTCGCGTTTGCTTCCTCCTTCGATTCGATTGGGCCGTTCGGTCTGTCAACACAGGACGTCGCTCGCGTGCTGTCGGTTATAGCAGGCCACGACGAAAACGATGCAACGTCTGCCGTACTTCCCGTACCGAGTTACATGTCGACGATGACG
>JBGOVN010000270.1:0-3103 GCA_041478155.1 Bacteroidota bacterium
CGGTGCAACAGAGCATCGGGGTTTTTGTTTTCTGGCGTTTGGTTTCGAACGGATATTCCCCGAATTTATCCTACGTTGGGCGGGCAGGGGAAGGGTCTTTTTCTGCAGGGAACTTATCCGTCTGTAGTTACGTATAGCCAGAGTACTTACATGTAATGCAATACACTCGTTGAGGAACAAGTGTCCTATTTCGACAAACGGCCGTTCGTATTCCGCATTATAACAGCAGCGCTCCTTTCTCTCATCGTTCTTGGGATCGGAATGACGTTCTACAGTTACGTCAGCTCGCCGACGGATGAGAATTGGTTCAGGGACCCTCCTTCGAACGTTTATACTACAAAATCATTTTCAGCCGCGCGTACGAGCTCAATCCTGGGGAATAAATCGGGGTCCCCTCAATCGGATTCAGTTCTCGTTGGGGATCTACTCACCGATGTCAACGGTCACAAGGTTATCCATCTCGATGATGCACGTGAAGCCACCCGTGCCGATACGCTCTCAATTCTCAACCTCGTCGTCTTCCGACCGAAAACAAACAGTTCGTTTCACTTTACGGTAAGCCGTTCCGATTTTCCGGAAGTCCTGCTGACGGAGTTGCCAAACAACGCCTACGTCTACGAAGTGATCGAAGGAGGTGCGTCGGACCGGGCCGGCATGAAAGCAGGAGACCTAATTCTTCGCGCAAACGGTAAGGAGTTCAAGGATGCGGCGGAAGCCGATAACATCCTTCGTCACACCCAGATTGGCAGAACGATCTCGTATGAAGTGTACCGGGATAACCAGACGTACACGCTACAGGTAACCCTTGCTCGATTTGGAATCCCCTTCGCCGTCCTCATCTTCTTCCTCTCGGGTTTATCCTATGTTGTCATCGGCGGATTCATCGCGCTTAAACGCCCGCAATTAAAGGCGGCGAGGCTCCTCGGACTTGCCTTCATGGCACTGGGATACGTCTTTGCGATTCTCTTGATACGCAGGGACATCGAACAGACAATTCTTACGACTCTCCGCAATATCGGCTTGCTCGTCGGTCTCAATTTCAGCTTTGCAGCCATGATGCACGCAGGACTCTATTTCCCGAGAGAACGCCCCGAGCTTCTCGCGAAACGATGGATCCTGTACACGCTCTACGCGATTACGACTCTCTCCCTCCTTGTTGGGTTGCGAATGCAAAACAACGCCCTCCCCCTGATTGTGCTCCTCTACGGGTTGGTCGTATTCTTCGTGTTTAGAAAAAAGCGTTCTGAGGAATACAAGAAACTCAACCGAGTCATCAACTGGACCGTGTTTCTCACAATCGTCCTCTCGGTTCTCTCCCCTGTTGGCATCTGGTATTTTAGACTGAATGCGAACAACGCTGGGTACATGGGATTCTTCTTGATTTTCATCCCCCTGTCGTATCTCTACACAATCGGCCGCTATCGACTGCTCGACTTGAATCTCCGCGTCAGGCGAAATATCCAATACACCCTCATCACGGCGGTATGGTTCGTTGTTCTCGCGACGGTGTTCCTCAATATTCTTGTAACCCTGCCAAACAAAGACCTTCCGCTGCCCGCGATTGTTCTCACGGGCGCATCGATCGAGGTGACCGACGCGCCGCTGCGGCCGGAACAACGGGAATTGATCCAACGGCTTGGCTTCATTGTACTATCGTTCGCCGTCGGTTTCATCTTCTGGAAGCTCGGCAAGTTCGGTCAGCGTTTCATCGACCGTAAGTACTTCAGGACTCAATACGATTATCGACGCGCTGCTTCCGAGATTGCAGAAGTGATGGCGTCAAAACTCAGTATGGTCGACCTCGCTCGCGGGATCGTCGAGAAACTAGCGGAACTTATGAATCTCAAACGGGCGGGCGTCCTGTTCTTCCGAGGCGAACAGGTGTGCTGTTGCCAGGAGGCGTACGGATTTGACGGTACGTCATGGAAGGAGTTCTGTCTCGGTTCAAGTACATCCCTCATCGCGGCCATCGGGAAATTCCAGGGAGAAATTCAAGTCGACTACCTGCCGCCTGCCGTCAAGGAGAATTTTCGCCAGCAGGGGTTTCACTACGTGATCCCGGTGCGATCGAAGGAGAAGCTCGTCGGTGCGATCCTGATCGGTGAAAAACTTTCCGAAGCGACATTCCGACAGGAAGATTTTGCTTTTCTGTCTGCTGCTGCGAAACAGGCGTCAATCTCCATCGAGAATGCATTCCTCTACGAAGAGCTTGCGGAAAAAGAACGTCTGAAACACGAACTCGAGATTGCGCGCCGCATCCAACTTGCTTCACTTCCACAATCAACGCCGAAAATACCGGGGCTCGATATTTCCGGAATCTCGATTCCGGCGCTCGAAGTTGGAGGCGACTTCTTCGATTATTTAAACGGCGAGACGAATGGCCTCATGGTGATCGTCGGAGACGTCAGCGGCAAAGGAACGTCGGCCGCTCTCTACATGTCCAAAGTGCAGGGGATACTCAGGTCGCTCCATGAATTTCACCTTTCACCGAGCGAGCTCTTTACCCGTGCGAATCGCCTTCTGTGTCATGACCTTGAAAAAAGGTCATTCGTGACGGTGCTCGGCGCCCAATTCAACGTATCCACCCGGAATGTAACTTTTGCTCGCGCCGGGCATTTGCCGTTGTTCCACTACTCGGCACGCGGCGGCACCGTTCGGACGTTAACCCCAAAAGGTCTCGGTTTAGGCTTGAACGATGAGGGGCTCTTTGCGGCCGAACTCAAGGAACTTTCACTGAGCTACGAACCAGGTGACATCCTTGTTTTCGTGACTGATGGTGTCACAGAGGCGCACAATCCGTCTGGAGAATTGTTCGGGGACGAGCGGGTAGTCGCCTCCGTTCGAGAGCATGCGTTGAAGCCTGCAGCGGAGATCCAGGAAGCGTTGCTCAGGGCAGTGAAGGAATTCTCGGCTGAGACCAGCCAACACGATGATGAGACCGTCGTGATCGTTAAAGTATCCGGTTGAACCGTTCCCCTGCAATGATTCATTCAAAGTAAGAAGCACAGGCCCCCGGTTTCATCCCTCCTCTTCTCCGTCATCGCTCGTCTTTCGTCCCCGTTTCGCGGAAAAGGAACATTCAATCTGCAGCAGGCGTCTATAC
>JBGOVN010000192.1:0-3895 GCA_041478155.1 Bacteroidota bacterium
ATCCTTCTTCCACGGTCAGGAAATCCCGTCGTGATTGCCCCTTCGTTTGAACGGGAACGGATCATCCGACGCAGCGCAATTTCGGACATCAGCACCTGGGAAGAACAAGACAACCCGTTTGCCCTGACGGCATCTGTTGTCGAGAAACTCAATCTGTCGTCGGGCAGAATAGGTATTGAGCCGACAACCAATTACTTCGATTTTCTCCGCTTCAGGGAAGCGATGCCGAAGGCCTCAATAGTCGACGGCTCGCCGGTCTTCAACGAACTCCGAATGGCAAAATCGCCCGAAGAGCTCGGAGCAATTAGAAAGGCAATCGAGATCACTCTTGCCTCGATCAGCGCAACTCACGAACAACTCAAAGAAGGTGTAAGCGAACAGGAGATATCAAGACTTCTGAGCTCTGAAATGGAGAAGCGAGGGTCGAACGGCGGGGGACTTGTTCAGTTCGGGCAGGACAGCGCGCTTCCTCACGGCGGCCCATCAGGGGCTAAGCTCAGCAAGGGATCTGTTGTACTCATCGATGCAGGATGCAAAGTGGACGGCTATACGTCCGACATAACCCGGACAATCGTCTGGGGATCTGCTCCGTCTGCGAAATTCAAGGAGGTTTACAACACAGTTTTTGAGGCGCAACAGGCCGCAGCGGCGTTAGCTAGACCCGGCGTTGAATGCCAGGAGATGGACCGGACGGCACGAAGGGTAATCGAAAAGGGGGGATATGGAAAGTACTTTACACACCGCCTCGGACACGGTATGGGAATGGACGGCCATGAGTATCCGTACCTCGTCGAAGGGAATTCATACAAGATGAAACCGGGGCACGTTTTTACAATAGAGCCCGGGATTTACATTCTTGGGGAATTCGGAGTGCGGATCGAAGACGATTTTGTCATGACCGAGAACGGAGTCGAGCAGATTTCGCCGAAGGTGAGCAGAATCTAGTAGCGCTCGTCGCCTTGGCCCTTCTCGCGGTTTTCTTCAGTACACTTCTTTCAGAACATCCCGTTCAGTTTCGTCTCTCCAGACGCACTTTCAACATTACCTTTTCCTTCCCCCGCTGTGCGACAATTTCAACCTCATCACCCGGTTTGTACTCGCCAAGCGCATAGGTATAGTCGTAAATGTTCTTGACGTCCACCTTTCCAAACTTAATGATGATGTCTCCGGCCTGAAGTCCCGCTTTCGCCGCCGGGCTCCCCTCACGTACCCCCGCTAACTTCATTCCCTCCACTTGTTCGCCGAAATCCGGAATCGTCCCTGTGTACGTTCGCATTCCGTCTCGTCCTCCTCCCGCAGCCTGTCGGGGCATTTCGACTTGTGCGTATACCGGTCGTTCAGCCGACGCATCCAGGTCTGATGCTATGTTGGCGATGAACCGGAGGACCTGTTCTTCGCCCTCACTGTTGATCTTTTCATACGTGTCGGAAGGGCGATGGTAATCTGGATGAATGTCTGTGAAGAAGTGGAAGACCGGAATCTTCTTGGCGTAAAAGGACGAATGGTCGCTCGGACCGAACCCGTCTTTGTTCAACTTTAATACGAACGCTGAATCCCGATTGTATTTTGTAACCAACGACTCGAACCCGGGCGAGGTTCCCATCCCGTAGACGATCAGTTTTCTGTCTTTCAGTCTGCCAATTTCATCCATATTCAACATCGCGATCATCCTTTCGAGAGGCACAGTTGGGTTTTTCACAAAGTACGCCGAGCCGAGCAAACCCAGTTCTTCACCTGAAAAGGAAATAAAGAGGATGCTTCGTTTTAACTCGTTGCGCCGCGCGGAAAAATACTGAGCAAGTTCGAGTACTCCCGCAGTCCCGGATGCGTTATCGTCTGCGCCGTGGTGAATAGCAACCGTGTCGGGTTTGAGCGATCCGGATCCTTCACCTCCGTATCCAAGATGGTCGTAATGAGCGCCGATTACCAGTACCTCATCCTTCAGTTTCTCATCACTTCCGTCGAGCATACCGACTACGTTCTCCGATTCTCCCCGCTGTTCCAACACATCTGCGTCGAGCGAAACCGTCGCTCCTTTCACGAGAAACGAATGTGGCGTCCTGGAATCATTGATCGCTCGCTGAAGCTCAGAAAGGCTCGTTCCCGAGTTCTTCAAGAGTCCCTCTATGACGGAACGTGTAATATTGACGACGGGGATTCCCGCATTTCCCGGTGTCTGGTCATACGAGAACCTCATAAGTCTGTCCTCGTTATCGTCAGCGGGACCCGTGGCAACAAGAACGGCGTTAGCTCCGAGCTCCTTCGCCTTGGAGACCTTGTATCGCAGTGCGCTGAACCGGGTGAAATCATTGTGGGCGCTGTCCCCTGCGGGAGAGTATCGCATAAGCAGGACAGCTTTGCCTTTGACGTCAATATCCTTGTAGTCGTCATATTTCTGATCGGGCGCCGAGATCCCATAGCCAGCAAATACGATTTCGCCTTCGTACGAGCCGCTCGCTGAGAATGCCAACGGTCTGAAATCCGCGTCAACCTTCAACACCTTCTTCAGCCCCGCGGCCTGAACGGAGAGAGAGTTCTTCGAGCCCTGCGTCACGCCTGAGACAAACTCGAATTTCTGAAAATACGACGTGCCATCACCTCGGGGCTTTAGTCCGTAAAGGCGGAATTCGTTTTCGATGTACTTGGCAGCAAGGCGGGCTCCGGGCGAGCCGGACCTTCGACCTTCCAATTCATCGGAAGCAAGATATTTAATGTGGAAGAGGATTTCGGGGCTCGTAATTTGGGGGCTTCGTTTCGGTTGCCCGACAAGAACAAACTGGAAGAAAAGGAAAGGAAGAACAACCAGCGAGAGTTTTTTCATGGGATCAATTTTGGGTTTGAGATGAATGTTGATGCGTCGAACGCCTGACCGCTTATCCCGACTCCATCCTGAGAAGCGAGGTAGACGAAGATATCCGTTAATTGGTCGGGAGTTCGCAGAAGCGATTGGTCCTCCTGGGGATAGGCTGCCTTTCGCATTTCAGTCGCCATCGGACCGGGGTTGACGGAGTTGACTCGAATGTTGAATGGTTTCAGCTCCTCGGACAACACCTGCGTGAGTCCTTCGAGCGCAAATTTCGAGACGGCGTAGGCTCCCCACAACTTCCGGCCCGCGCGCCCGACCGAAGAACTCACATTAATGATGCAGCCCGCTCCTCTCTTCATCATCGGAGGCAATACAAGCCGTGTGATGAAGAACGCACCGTTGATGTTTGTCTGGAGGGTCTCGTCCCACTCGCTCAGAGGATATTCTGCGACCGCGACGCGCGGTCCGAGACGGGATGCGTTGTTGACGAGAATGTCGACGGACCCGAAGTCGTCGAGGACTTTTGTTACGAATCGTTCGACTTGACCCGAGTCGGCGATGTCGCATGGTATCGCGAGGATCTTGTATTTGGTCGACCCGACCTTCTTCACGACTGCTTCGAGCTCTTTTGTGTTTCGTCCGCAGATGGCGACCTCAGCTCCTTCAGCGAGGAACCGGTCGAGCAGTGCCTTTCCGAGTCCCTTCGAGCCCCCCGTGATGATTGCTTTCTTTTTCTCGAGTTTCATAAGCGTTCAATCATAGAAAGATTTCGTCCCATTCGCAATGCTCCCGCAATCACCGTTCTTGATTCTTCCCTCACGCGGACTCTTCACCGGAGGTTACTGTTCCCAGTCGGCGACAAAAATATTGAACTCATATCTTCCTTTTGCGTTTCGGTCCGAGACGAAGACAAGATGTTTTCCATCCCGGGTAAACATTGGAAACGCGTTAAAACTCCCGCCGTACGTCACCTGTTCCACCCGAGATCCGTCATCGCGCATCAGGTACAGGTTGAATCCGCGGCCTTTGGGGTCGCTCACATTTGAGGCAAAAATGATGTGCTTGTCATCAGGGTGAAAGAAGGGGGCA
>JBGOVN010000234.1:0-3434 GCA_041478155.1 Bacteroidota bacterium
AAGAGACGCTGCATTTCACCAAATTTGCCAAAACCGTCGGAGCGGACGCCGTCCTGATCATTGCGCCCTATTACGTCCGGCCGGCGCAGGAGGGGCTTTACAGACATTTCAAGGCCATAGCCGATTCTGTGGATATCCCAGTCATTCTGTATAATATACCCGGACGTGCAGCGATCAATATCGAGATCGACACCGTCGCTCGGCTCAGAGAATCCTGTAAAAACATCATCGGCGTCAAAGAAGCGAACCCCGATTTTTCTCATATCACTCGCCTTATCGGCAAGCTCGGCCGCGACTTCCTCGTGTACTCCGGAATCGAATTACTCTGTTTTCCCGTCCTCGCAATCGGGGGAGCTGGGTATGTAAGTGCAACGGGCAATATTCTTCCGAGAGAAGTCGCGAGTCTTTACAACCTGGTGCAGGAAGGGAAGTGGCTTGAGGCGCAAGACTTACACTATACCTTGATGGCGATCAACGACGCCGTGTTTCTCGAGATCAACCCTGTTCCGGTCAAGACCGCGCTCGGAATGATGAAACGGATTTCTCCCGAGGTGCGCCTCCCGCTCGCTCCGCTCTCACAGGAGAATGAAAGAAAATTACGATCGATCCTCGTTCAGTACAACCTTCTTGGAACGTGACCGGCGAATGCAACGCATCGATTCGCGCAGTTCAATTCCTCAAACTTTGCATCTCGATGTCAACGGTATTTCGCTCGCCTATCACGACTGGCCTGGTGAACGAGGTCCTCTCATCTGTCTCTCCAGTATCACCGGACACAAGGGAAGCTTCACTGCCCTGGCTCAACATCTTTCACCGCAGTATCGGGTCCTGTCGTTGGATTTGCGCGGGCGCGGCGAAAGCGACAAACCGGCGGACGGATACGGGTTCGCCTATCATGCCCGTGATATTATCGCCTTTGCCGATTCGTTACATCTCGATTCTTTTACCTTAATTGGCCACTCGTTCGGCGCAACGGCGGCTTCCTACACAGCGTCACTACAGCCATCGCGCGTCCAAGCTCTTGTGCTTATGGATGGCGGCGCAGACCCAAAGGCAGAGAATCTCCGCGCTATGTACCCTACCGTTCGGCGTCTGAACAAAACGTACAAGTCAATGGAGGAATATCTTGCTGCGCAACGTGCGGTTGCGTATTTTAAGCCCTGGAGTTCGTCCCTGGAACAGTATCTCCGTGACGACATGAGCATTTCCGCGGACGGCTCGGTGCGGTCTCGTTCAGATGCAGTTGCCATCGAGCGTGACCTTGATATGCATTTCTGGGATAACGTCTGGCTGAACGCACCGGCGCTGCTTTGCAACGTCCTCTTTCTTCGCCCGCAGGAAGGTCTGCTCGGTGCTACGGGACACGTTTTCACCGACGAAGAGGCTTCGAAGCTTGTGAAACTTATTCCGACGTGTCAGTACTTCAAAGTTCCGGGAGGGAATCACTACACCATGTTGCTGCAAGACGATCCTCCAGTCCTGCCGTATATCAAAAAGTTCTTGGAACAGATCCCTGCGACGCCGATGAAGGAGCGAACGGCATGAAGTCCGTCCGATTTGAAGTCGGGGGGAAAATCCTCGAAGGGATCGTTCGTAATGACGGCCAGCTGGCCTCACGAGGTGGTACTGTTTACGCGCCGCAAGATGTTGTGTGGTTGCCTCCTGTTGTTCCTTCGAAGGCGATCGGCTTAGCGCTCAACTACCGGGACCACGCCGAGGAACTGCAGATGAAGTCTCCGGAGGAGCCTGCCCTCTTTTTCAAACCGCCGAGTTCGCTCGTCGGACATGGCGCTCCTGTGATCGCTCCGGCCGGTGTCGAGTACATGCATTACGAGGTTGAGCTCGTCGTTGTCATTGGCAGACGATGTCGGAATGTCCAAGCAGCGCACGTCCGGGAGTACATCGGAGGCTACACGATCGGGAATGATGTGACGGTGCGGGACTTCGTTAAGAATTTTTACCGTCCCCCCGTACGGGCAAAAGGATACGACACGTTCGGCCCACTGGGACCGTATCTTGTCAGCCCGGACGAGATTCCGGACCCTGGTAGTATTGAGCTGCGAGCGTTCGTGAACGGCGAACTCCGTCAGCATGGCAACACATCTCAACTGCTCAGACCAATCCCGGAGCTCATCGAGTACATCTCGATGATCATGACCCTTGAACCCGGTGACCTGATCTGGACGGGCACGCCGCGGGGTATCTCGCATGTTTTCCCCGGTGACGTCATGAGGCTTGAAATTGACGGTTTGGGGGTTCTGGAGAATCCCGTTATCGCGGAGATTACAGCTGCCGGGACGAACGATTCCACCCAAATGCACGAACATCACCATCCCCCAAAACATTGAGACTTTCGTGATTCATCATTTCATCAATAACCAATTTGTTCCTTCATCGGACGGGAAGAAGTTCGAGACTTGTAATCCCTCCGACAATCTGCCGATCACCGATGTAGCGTCGGGAACAGCGACTGACGTTGAGAAGGCAGTCACGGCGGCTCGATCCGCGTTCGACAAGGGCCCCTGGCCCAGAATGTCCGCGGAGGAACGCGGTCGATATCTCCGCCGCATTGGCGAGCTGATCGAGAGGCGGGCAGACGAAATCGCCGAGACGGAAATCGAAGATACCGGAATACCCGTGAGTCAGATCAAGAAGGGAGCGATTCCCAGGGCTGCCGAGAATTTTTACTTCTTCGGCGATATGGCGACGAAGATTACGGGCGAGGTCTTCCCGATCGCAGGCAAATTTATGAATTATACCATGCGCCGTCCGGTCGGCGTCGCGGGACTGATCACGCCGTGGAATACGCCCTTCATGCTTGAAACGTGGAAGGTTGCACCATGCCTCGCAGCCGGAAATACCTGCGTCCTGAAACCTGCAGAATGGTCGCCCCTCTCGGCGGATAAACTGGCACACATTATTCAGGAGGCTGACGTGCCGCCGGGTGTGTTCAACATCGTCCACGGCCTCGGCGAGACTGCGGGAGCATCTCTCGTCGCCAATCCTCGAGTTCAGCTCATCTCGTTCACTGGTGAGACGACGACAGGAAAAGAAATCATACGTAACGGCGCCGATACGTTGAAACGATTTTCGATGGAACTTGGCGGAAAGTCTCCCACCATAGTCTTCGATGATGCAGATTTGGAGCGAGCACTCGACGGAGCAATTTTTCAAGTGTACTCGCTCAACGGTGAACGTTGCACCGCCGGTTCCCGGCTGCTCGTCCAACGAGGAGCGTACGGCGAGTTTGTTAAAGAACTTGAGGCACGGGTGCGCAAGATTCGGGTCGGCGAACCCCACGACCCAAACACAGAGATCGGACCTTTGATTCATCCGGAACATTGGAAACGTGTGCATGGCTACATGGAAGTTGCGCGCTCGGAGGGAGCAACGATATTGGTCGGGGGAGAGCGGCCTTCGCAATTTCCAAAGGG
>JBGOVN010000219.1:0-3606 GCA_041478155.1 Bacteroidota bacterium
CCACCTCGGGGGCTTCAGTCAGCTTCATAATATAGGCGAGCGCCTTGTCTGCGGATTCCTTCTCGACTGCCGCTATCGTCACCGTTCCATCGTCTTCGATGTTGATTTCGGCTCCGCTGTCCTTGACGAGCTGGCGAATATTCTTTCCGCCCGGACCAATCAGTGCTCCAATCATGTCGACCGGGATCTTCACTGTCTGCAGCCGCGGAGCAAAGCGAGAAAGCTCAGCACGCGGACTTTCGAGAGTTTTCGACATCACGTCGAGTATGTGCAGTCTTCCCTCTTTTGCCTGGGCAAGAGCGCTCTCGAGGATATCGAACGAGATTCCTCTAATCTTAATGTCCATCTGGAATGCCGTTATTCCCTTTGTCGTCCCCGCTACTTTGAAGTCCATATCGCCCAGATGATCTTCGTTTCCGAGGATGTCGCTCAGGACAGCAACCTTGCTGCCTTCCTTGACGAGTCCCATGGCAATCCCGGCAACCGGCCGCTTCATGGGCACGCCCGCGTCGAACAGTGCGAGGCTTCCAGCGCAGACCGTCGCCATGGAGGATGAGCCGTTCGACTCCAGAATATCGGAGACGATGCGAAGCGTATAGGGGAAGTCTTTTTCATCCGGAGCAAGTTTCTTGAGCGATCGTTCCGCAAGGTTGCCGTGTCCGATCTCGCGACGACCAACAAAGCCAACTCTGCCGACTTCGCCCACACTAAACGGCGGGAAATTGTAGTGCAGCATAAACCGTTTTGTTGTCTCCGGCAGAAGGCCATCGATCATCTGCTCATCGAGCTTGGTTCCGAGTGTCGCGGTTGTGAGGCTTTGAGTTTCACCGCGGGTAAACAGAGCAGACCCGTGCGTCCGGGGAAGCAGGCCCACCTCGCACGTGATTGACCGAACGTCTTTCAACCCTCGTCCATCCAATCTCTTGCCGTCGGCCAGAATGGTCGACCGCATGGCATCTTTCTCGATCTCGTGCAACAGCTCGTTCATCAGCTGCTCCTGGTCGGGATATTTTTCCGCCAAAGCAGTTGTTACATCGGCATAGACGGCATTCGTCGATTCGGAGCGCTGTTCCTTTGCGAGGACTGTCCGGCTGAGTTCCTTGAATTTCTTTTCCGAAAGCGATTTTATTTGTTCGGCGAGTCCTGAAGGAAGTCCGGGTTCAACGACCGGTCGCTTTGGTTTGTTCACCGCGCGAGCCAATTCTTTCTGAAGGGCGCATAACGCTTTAATCGCCTCATGTCCCGCCTTTATTGCTTCCAACATTTCGGACTCAGAAATTTCTGACGATTCTCCTTCAACCATCACGATTGAATCTTCCGTGCCCGCAACGGTCACGTCAAGGTCGCTCCGTTCAAGCTCGGGGATCTTTGGGTTGATGACGAAACGGCCATCGATGCGGCCGACGCGAACTTCCGCGATGGGGCCGTCGAACGGAACGTCCGAAACCATTAGCGCAGCCGATGCCGCACACGCGCCCAGGATGTCTCCGTCGTGCTCCATGTCGGAGGAGTAGACGGTGACGAGAAGCTGGGTCTCATTCTTGTAGTTCTTCGCGAACATGGGCCGAATCGGCCTATCGATCAGTCTCGAAGACAGAATCTCCTTCTCGGTCGGACGCCCTTCACGCTTGAAGAAACCTCCCGGAATCTTACCGGCAGAAGCGGTTTTTTCGCGATACTCAACCTGAAGCGGGAAGTAATCCTTCCCCACCGCGGCTTCGCGCGCGCTCACGACAGTTGCGAGCACCATGGTGTCGCCGTAGCGGACCATGACGGCTCCGTCTGCCTGTTTGGCAAACCGGCCAGTTTCGAGTGAAAGCATTCTTCCACCCAATTCAATCTCTTTTGTTATTCTCATATGTACACTTCTTCCTTCATGGTTGTGATCACGCTGCGCGTTCGCCCAGCATCGTCGGAGACTCCGGACTCTTATTTCCGGATTTCGAGTTCTTGAATGATTTTTCGATATCTGTTGACATCCTTGCGCATCAGATAGTCCAGCAGACGGCGTCGCTTGCCCACGAGTTTCAGCAACCCTAGGCGCGAGTGATTGTCTTTGGCGTGCTTGCCGAAATGCGGTGACAAGCCGTTGATGTTAGCCGTGATGATTGCGATTTGGACCTCGGGGACGCCGGTGTCGTTCGCATTCTTACCGTACTTCTTGATGTATTCGAGTTTCTGTTCCTTTGTAACCGACATGGTGCTCCTTGATTGATGAAAGGTGGTGCCGTTAACGTTTCGTTGGTTGCTGATATTGTTGTATGAGTTGAAGACTCTGTTGCCTGTCCTTGTCCATTTGTTCGATGAGCTCCTGCGCCGAAGCGAATTTGAGCTCGTCCCGCAATCTTTTGAGAAACGAGATCTCGAGCAACTGGCCGTATAATGTGCCGTCGAAGTTCAGAATATTCGCTTCGACGATGCGTCTGCCGTCGTCATAGAATGTCGGCCGGACGCCGATGCTCGCCATTCCAAATTCTTTCCGTCCACCGATGTTCGTGCCGACGAAGTAGATACCATTCTTCGGGATCAACTTCCTGTTTGAATCGGGTTCGATGTTCGCCGTCGGATACCCGAGCAAGCGGCCCCGCTTTTCTCCGTCCACGACCGTTCCCTTCACGGCGTACGGTCTTCCCAGAAGTCGCGCAACTTTTTCGACATCGCCCTGCGTCACCAACGAGCGAATCAGCGTGCTGCTGACGACCTCGCCCTCGAGGGAAACGTGCTTGAGCGCTACAAACGAGAAATCGAATTCTTTCCCGAGCTTAAGGAGCGCCTCCGCGCTTCCCTCACGGTCACGGCCGAAATGATGGTCATAACCCTCGACAACCTCGCTGACGCCGATGCCTTCTACGAGGTATTTCCGGAAAAAATCCCGCGAGCTTTGCCTCGAAAACTCGTAATCAAACGTTACAAGAAAGAACAGCTCGACGCCCAGGGACCGACACATTGTCTCGCGCTCTTCAACAGTCGACAGAATCCTGAATTCGTCTTTGTTGGTTCCGACGACTTCCCGCGGGTGCGGTTCGAAGGTGACGACGACACTTCTACCGTTGCGGTCGCGCGCCCGCCGAACAACGTCGCGAATGATTTCCTGATGACCGCAGTGTATCCCGTCGAAAGAGCCAACGGTGATGACTGAGTTCTCGTCGAACGTTACATCCTTAAGCTGGTACGCCAGCTTCATACTGCAGCCTGTCATTTGAACCTGGCAAACCCGGCAAGCGCTGCGTCCGTTGCAGCTCTATCAAACGGTCTATGCTCAATGCTTCTTCCACACGATAACCGCCGATTCGGGTTCTCCGCAACGATCGAAGAGATGCTCCACATCCTAATTTTTGACCGAGGTCATCCACCAACGAACGAACGTACGTTCCCTTCGAACAGATAACCCGGAACTCAGCGAGTGACCCGGCAAATCCTGTTATGTCGAACCGGGTGACCGTAATATCCCGGTCGGCCCGAATGACGGTTCGGCCCTCGCGGGCGTATTCGTAGAGGGGTTTGCCGCCGTACTTTGCCGCTGAATACATTGGGGGCTGCTGTTTCAGTTCTCCGATGAACTCCAGTACTGCTGAATGCAATATCGCGGGAGATACGGAAGCAAAA
>JBGOVN010000008.1:0-12266 GCA_041478155.1 Bacteroidota bacterium
CGAAAATAGCTTCCCAGCGGGGCAAGCTGCATGTGGCGGTACAGCTCGACCCCGCCAAACGTCTGCCATATTGCATACACCATGGCGACACTCGAAAAAGCCAGGAACAGATTGACGATCGTCCTCAGCGCTGCCCGGTCCCGCACCGTCCAATACATCATCAACATGATGAGCAACGACCATTCGTTGTCGGCGACGGCCCAGAGACTATGAAGCGGTCGCGGCGATATTGCAGAGGCCAATAAATTCCATCCTATATAAAACAGTAACGGGATGAAGAAGGAATTCCAGTGTACTTGCCAATGCTTGTTGATGAGCCCTTCCAGAAGCCATCCGAGAACGGCGAGACCGATTCCGAATTCAGCCGGGACGAACGAGACAGGAAGACTAAACGCAAAGAGATAGATTCCGGCACGAGTGATTTTTTGTGAGATTGTGAGTTTCATTGTGGATTGCTGTTTATGGTGTGGGGAAAAAGAGTGGCAAGCTCGCTTGTTGGTTCAATTCCGGCAGGCAGTGAATCTTGCTTTCGAAAGATAGAGAGCCCGAATCCCACACTCAGGATGAGAATAATTTCCATCGCGATGTACGCGGCGAGGAGGCCGCGTTTCAGCGACCTTGCCGGCTGATACCAATCACGACTTGCCCAAACCACAACAGGAATGCAAGCAGCGTGCAGGGCCACGACAACCTGCCAGCCTTGAAGCACGATTGGCGAAAATCCCGCTGCAACCACGAGCGAAACAAAAGACATCGCCGCATACGACCGGAACCAGGTCGAGTTCTCGTCCGTCTGCGGCTGGTTCCAGACCATAGGTCGGAAAAACCACCACGATGCGTAGATGCTGACTCCCACACTGAGTATGCAGAACAACTGCAGGAGACGTATTGCAAGTCTGGCATATGCGCCGGCAGGATTTGATGCGATCCAGGACTGATCAAGAAACACAGTCTCATTGAGAGGTCGAACCAGATCGAGTGCTCCAAGCGTAAACCAATAGAGAACTCCCTTGAAGACCGGATAGACCAACACGAGACCGTTTCCGATGAAACCCTCAGACTCCCTCGTCGCTGGAAGCGTCTTGCCGAGGATGGCCATAACCGTCGGGACGAGCGTCACTGAGCCCGCAACAAATCCGGCAGCTGCACCAAGAGCTTGGACTCGAATCTTTCTTGTGATCAACAAGAATGCGGTGAGAAGGAAAAGAATAAACGCTGAATTATGGATCTGAGCTGCCATCAGGAGAGAGAGAACGAGCAAGAAGGAAGCCATAAACCCGGCCGTCTTCCTTGATCGCCAGGATGCCCAGAGGTGAAGAGCAGCCGGCAGGAAAATGAAGGAAGGCTCCCAGAGAAATCCGGAGTTATACAATCTCCAGGGCGAAAGCCAATACACAACGGTCGCAAAGAACGCACCACGGTTGCCAAAACCATTCAACATGACCTGAATAAACAGCAATCCTGCGATTATGTGCGAAAAAACAATTCCGATCATCGGCGATTGATAGTGAGGGAGAAACACAAGCGGAACACCCACCAGCAATTGCAGCAAAACCCCGGGGTTCGATCCTGCACCGGACATCATTTTTGCGAACGGCCGAAGGTGATGATGGAGAGAGAACTCAAGCCCGAGATTCAGCAGATGAATCTGGTCCCCGGCCACCCACGACCTAGATGCAAGAAAAATATGAAGGGCCAGCCCCAGGGCGAAAACACAGATTGTCGGAAAGAAATAGCGAGACTCACGGAAAGCAGCTTCTGGAAGGCCTTCGTCGTTCATCGAGGGGACGCGCGATGTCTTCGTTTCCGTCCGGTCCCGGAGACCGATCGGATGAACTCTTCCGTCCGGTGGCATATCTCTTCGACCGGAATTGCGGCGATTGGCTGGCCCTGGGGTGCAATGACGCGTTCGTGCCGAACCCGATACGGAAACCATTCGTGCATGTACTGAAGTCTGGTGAAGAAACCCAGAACGGGAGTCTGGGTCGCAGACGCAAAGTGAATGACCGATGTATCCGGCGAAACAACGAGGAGAGCTCCCTCGATCAGAGAGGCGACTTGTAGCAGCGTTGCGATTCCGCTATCGGGGAAAGAAAGACAGTCAATCGGAAGCTGGCTCCTGATTTCATCAAACAGGTGGTCGTTGGGAGCATGGATCAAAACCGTCCGAAATCTCGTCTGGCCGCAGAGGAGACGGCCGAGCGCGATTCCCTGGTGCGCAGTGATCTTGCGGACTTCGTCGCTGGCAGAGACGTTGAGAACAACATACTGGAGGTTCGTTTGCTTCCTGTTGTTGCGGCGAGACAGTCCGTGAGTCGCGAGAAACCGATCGACTATTGCCCTCGACCGCTCGTCAATCGCAAGTTCCAATTGGAGATCCCTGGGACGCAGGATGACTCCGAATACTTCCTTAATGAAGTATGCGAGTGTTTCTACCATATGTGCCGAAGAACGTGGGAGTTTGAGAAGTCGATTAAAGTAAAATTGATATTTATCGTCTCCCTGTCCCACCTTGAATCCACGAGGCGCGATAAGATTCGCAAGGATTCCTCCTGTTGTCGTCCGGTTGAAGATGAAGTTAAGGACCACATCGTAGTGCTCCCGCCGCGCAGCAAGTATTTCCTTGAAGAGGGACACCCATCGTGATGAAACGACGTACGTGGCATCGATGTAGGGGCTTCCACGACTTAATTCTGCATTAGACCCGCTTGTAACGATACCGAGCGACACACGTGGGTTCAATCGCTTCAGGTTCCTGAAAATGGGTATTGTGACGATCATATCTCCTATCCGGTCGTATCGCAGGATCAATATTTTCTTCACCTTCCGGAGGTCGAGTGTTTTGTTGGAGACAGGATTGCGGAACAATAAACGGAGCAACGGGTAGGTGATCGCGTGTCGGAAGAGAAGTTCGAGATACTCGATCACGCGTCGCATCAAGTCAGCGCACAACGTGTTCGGAGACCGTTCGGCTCGTTTGTTGGATCAGACGCGAAGCAGCCTGGAACACTGTCGACGGCGCAATTGTCGAAAGGTCGTCGACATCGGTGACGAGCGTTTCGCACGGCGTGTGGTACGGTTCCCAGATCCGCAGTTCCTTGTTCGATTGGACGTAGAGGACGACAGACGGGATATTGAACGCCGACGCCAGGTGAACCGCGGACGTGTCGGGGGTAATGAGCAGCGATAGTTTGCCTACGAACGCAGCAAACTGATCGAACGTAGCAGTCTCCGGGGCAAGCAAGCTCCACGGGGCCATTCGATGGAGCGTTTCGGCACGTTGCCTGTCCGAAGGTTTGTAGAGCAAGAGTACCGGATATCCCGGAAAAGCTTCGAGCATCCTGCTCAGCAGTTCTTTGAAATTCTCTATCCCCCAAAATCGGACATCGCTTCCCGCGGAAATGTTCACCCCTACAATACGTACGCGACCCGGGGCATGCCGCTCGAGAAAGCGCCTGACGATTTCCTTCGAGGAATCCGCAGGATAGTACCGAATGTGGAGCTGTTCCTTCGAGGGGTCTATGCCAAAGGGAGTCAGCAACTGCGCAATGCGGTCGACGATATGCGTCTCGCGCCGGGAAAGCATCGGAACCGCGATGTCATACGCGAATGTGTTCTCTTTTTCGATGCCGACAGTCGAGCGGGCCCCCGCAAGCAGAGACAGAACGGTCGATGTCGCCGACGGATTATCCATGAGGTCGACCAGGAAATCGTAGCGTTCTCGCCGGAGGCTCCGAACAAGGTTAAACGTTGAGAAGACTCTCTTCGTATACATCCAGCGCTTGCGGATGTTCGGGTCGTTCTCCAAAACAAAATAGTTGTTCGAGCTGAGGAGTACGTCGAGCGTTGCGCCGGGATACAATCTCTTCAATACTTCAAACAACGGCGTTGACACCAGGACGTCTCCAATCATATCCTGTCGAACGAAGAGAAACTTGGATTGGTTGAAGTCAATCGACCTCGGCGATTGCCGGTTACGGTTGACGAAACGTCGCAAGCTTCGAATAACAAGACTCCGGAACCGAATCTCGAGTCGTTTCAAAAAAGGGTCGTTCATCGTGTTATGAGACAGCCTGGTCGGCAAATTGAAGAGAATGGAGACGCCTGTAGAGCCCGCTTTCCTTCTTGATCAATTCGTCGTGCGTCCCGACTTCGACGATTGTGCCTTTGTCCAGGACGAAAATGCGGTCACAGTGCGAAACCGTCGACAGTCTGTG
Source organism: Bacteroidota bacterium (assembly GCA_041478155.1). GTDB lineage: Bacteria > Bacteroidota > Ignavibacteria > UBA10030 > UBA10030 > JBGOVN01. The sequence goes on from JBGOVN010000008.1 coordinate 4,218, forward strand.
TGCGATCACGAACGATGTTCGTCCTTGCATAAGGCGGTCGAGTGCCTCCTGGACCATGAGTTCCGATTCCGTGTCGAGCGCGGATGTCGCTTCGTCAAGGAGCAGGATCTTAGGATTCCTTAAGATTGCCCGCGCGATTGCAATGCGTTGGCGTTGCCCTCCGGACAACTGCACTCCTCGTTCCCCCACTTGTGTCTTATACCCTTTCTCCAATCTTTCAATAAAAACGTGTGCGTTCGCAGCCTTCGCCGCTGCTACGACGGCGTCTTGCCTGGCTTCAAGATCTCCGTACAGAATGTTGTCGTGAATCGTCCCGGCAAACAAGACAACATCCTGGGGGACAATACCGATCTGACCTCGAAGGTCGAGTAAGTTCATCTCCCTCGTATCGGTTCCGTCGATCAAGATCGAACCCTGGGAGACCTCGTAAAATCGCGGGATGAGATTGATGAGCGTGCTTTTACCGCCGCCGCTCGGACCGACCAACGCGATTTTTTCCCCTCCCCGCACATTGAAACTAATCTTCTTCACTGCACTGTTTTCACTCCCGTATGAGAATGAAACGTCACGAAATTCAACCCTACCAGTCTGAATGACCATTGTACGATCTTTGGAAGGCTCCTTCTCCTGCTCGAGGTCGAGCATTTCAAATATAAAGCCGGCTGAAACGAGCGTTTTTTGAATCCTTGCCACTCCTTCGCCGAGGGCTTTGATTGGTTTTGCAAGATTAATCATGAGGATCAGGAAGTAGATCATCGTCTCGATCGTCATAGATCCCTGGATAAACAGGTAGCCGGAAAATATGACGAGAAGCGAGGCGGCCATCGTATTGAACAATTCATTCGTCGGACTGAGGAGGGCGACGATGCGCACAATCTTCATTGAGTAGTGATAGTTCGCTTCAACTTTCGAGCGGAAGACGCCCCGTTCGTACCCCTCGCGCGTGAACGACTTCACAATCCGAATTGAAGAGATTTTCTCCTGGAGGAATGCAGAAATATCCGCCAACGTGTTTGAGAGCTCCCTGCTGAATGAGCGAATTCGGTCTCCGAATTTTCTCGAAATCTCGCCCGAGATGGAAAAAATGAGGACAGTGACCAGGGTCAGTCGCCAGTTCGTGAGAAAGAGAGCGGTCGCGAAAACGAGTGTGTAGACGAGATTTTGAGCGATTTCTATGATCAAATTCAAAGACTGTTCCAGATTGTTAACATCGTTCGTCACCCGCGACATCATTGTCCCCGTCTTATTGGCATCGAAATACTTCAGCGGCAACATTACGACGGTATCGAATAACTCGACACGGCATTTCATCAAGATCTTCTGCTGGACGGAATTCATGACGTACTCGCGAAGATAGACGAAAACGACCTTTACGACGATGATCGCAGTTACCGCCGCGGCAAACATGAAGATTAGGTTGAAGCTCTCCTCCCGGCCGTGAATTGTTATGGTCTGGAGCAGATGGTCGAAGATTTTCAGCGGGATGCTCACGAAGACTTCCTGGCCGGCACGCACTTGTTGGCTGATGGTCTGGAGAACGTCGAAGAGTCGCGCAATAAGAAAGGCGGAGCCCGCGTCAGCAATACTCATGATTGCGACCGAGATGAGGCCGGCAAGGATCCGCCATCGGTACGTAAGGAAATACTTGAGCAGTCGAAGGAAGATCTGAGAGGGACTCATGAACGAAACGTAAGGGATTATTGAGGGAATTTCAATGAAGGAGGGTCACGATTCTCGTGCAGCGCACTCCGGACATTCGCAGAGCGAACGCAAATGCTCCCATGTGAACATGCCTGTCGAGTGGCCGTCGCCCCAATAGAGTTGAAGGGCATAATACCCGACCTGCTCGGCATTCTTGAGTGCGTATTTGCCCGGGAGTTCCGGCGCTTGTTGAGGAATGTAGCTCTTCAGGATAACGGTTTCACCCTTGCATCCCGCGCACGGGCAATTGTCGCGAAGCGTTCTCAGCGTGATAATGCTTGCGTGGCCGTCGTCCCACTTGACAGATAACTCGGAGGGATTCGAGAGCTTTATTTGGGTCGGAGTCATCGGTCCTTCTTCCAAGAATGAAAAAAGGACAACCCTCGAGGGTGTCCTTCTGTCGAACGTCGTACGATGTGTGGACCGTAGCGGGATCGAACCGCTGACCTCCACAATGCCATTGTGGCGCTCTCCCAGCTGAGCTAACGGCCCTCTTCCACGAAGGCAATATATCGAAGGATTGGAATAAAGTCAACGAGAAAGCCGTTGCGGTGCGCAACAGATTTGAGTATTTTGAAAAAGATGAAACGACGAGAAGAGGTTTTGTTGACTGCGGTACACCGCGAATCGAATTACAAACGGCGAGGATGGAAACGTGCCGACGTCTCTCGCGCGATATTGATTTCAATTATTCTTGCACTCCTCTGGACCTCATGCAAGGACAGCGTGACTGAACCCGGCGTGTCGAACGTTGTGTTTCCCGACTCCCTCGTCAGTTACTCACAACACGTCGATGCACTTTTTCAGCAGTCGTGCGTTCCGGGTTGCCACGACGCCCGGATGAACGACGGCAACCTCAACCTCGAACGTCCCTCGTGGAGTAATCTCATCAACCACCAGCCTCAACTCGTGATCCCCCGCCAGGCGAGTAACTGTCTGCTTGTTGAACGGCTCGACGGCAGAATTCCGCCCCCCATGCCCCCTTTCCAGCCGTTGAACACGAATCAACTCAACGGGATCAAGAAATGGATCAACGAAGGAGCGTTGAACAACTGATTCACGTGTTGATTCTCAGGTCCCGTCCCCAGTTGAGTTTCTTCCTCAAGACTTCGTAATAGCTCGTATTACTCCGTTTCACAAGGCGAGTCGTATGCCGCGCTTTCTTGATCGTTATTTGCATCGGTGGCTTCAGGAACTGCTCCGGCTGTCCGTCCGCTGTGACATGAACTTTTCCCGGGGCCGATTGAACTCGAAGAACAATCGTTGCATCGTCGGAGACAACCACCGGCCTCGCAGTGAGCGTGTGCGGGCAAATCGGACTTATCATAATGGCACGGCTGGTGGGCGTTACAATCGGACCTCCGTTTGACAGTGCGTAGCCCGTGGACCCGGTCGGCGTCGAGACGATAACGCCGTCCCCTGTGAAGGTCGCGAGATACTCGCGGTCGACGTACGTCGCAATGTTGACCATCCTGGAGGAACTCGAGAGGTCTACGACGACATCGTTCAATGCAAAGTAATCGTCCTTCATCGTCGGCGAGCTGGCGTGCAGGACCATGCGGTCCTCGATGTGATATTCCCCCCGCAAGATCTCGTCGAGACACGAATCAAGTTCATCCACAGAGACTTCAGCCAGAAACCCAAGTTTGCCGAGATTGATGCCGAGAATCGGCGTGCTTCTTTTACCGACGATGCGCGCGAGCCTTAGGATGGTACCATCGCCGCCGAGCGACACAAGGATATCACACGATGCGGCAATTTTCTTTTCAGAAATTACGGGCGCTCGACGGAGGAGCTCTCGGGGGATCTTCTTGCGTAGTCCCCGTGCCAGACCCTCGTCCAGCACAAAGGACACATTGCCGGAGATAAATCGTTTCAGCAACAGTTCGACGACCCGGGGCAATTCTGCCTTGGCGAGGTTGCCAGCAATCCCAAATTTCATTCCTTCTCCTGTTTCTTCTGTTGCACTGTTTGGTCCTTCCCAATTTCGTCCACGTAGTTCAGCTTGAGTTCCTTGAGAACGTCGTGTAACACCCGGTCTTCCTCGGGTGCCAGGTTCCCTTTTGATTTCGCGAGAAGCATATCAAGTAAGTCGATCGAAAGTTGTGCCTGCTCCAGATCCCGTTCGATGGCATCTGTGGTCGGGTTCTTCACCTTTCCCAGGTGTTGCATGCAGGCAGATTGGAACATCACGACCAAGCTCATGAAAAGAGCTTTGTTCTTTTCTTCCGGTGTCATGCCGGCCTCATGTGTAGTCGTTGTAGAGTTGGCGGAGCTTGACATACTTCACGAATACTGCATGGGAGGAGATCGTGCTAATCACAAATCCGAAGTAGCCATCCAGAAAACCCAGCTTCAAGAAGTAGTCACGGATAAATCGGAACACGGGGGCAATCACAATCCTTCCAAGACTCGCTCGTTCCTTCTTTTCAAAGAGCGTCCGCGCAGCAATCTCGGTGAAATAATCGACCTGTTTGATGTGGCCGCTTATGCTGGTGTAGCTGTAATGCAGTATGTCACCGTGGAGATGTTGTACGTTCGCGGAGGAGTCTGAGATCTCAAACCTATCGTGGGGATTGATTCCCGCCCATCTCCCCTTCCGCCTATCAAAGAGTCGGATTTTTCTATCCGGATACCAACCTCCATGTCTGATCCACTTGCCGCAATAATTCGTCAGCCGGTTCATTCCGTATCCATCGAACCCCCAATTTTTTTTTACACCGAGAATCGATCTTCTGAGTTCCTCAGAAAGAGCCTCGTCGGCGTCTAACGAGAGGATATAGTCGGAACTTGCCTGCCCGCTTGCATAATTCTTTTGCTCGATGTAACCGTCGAAGATATGTTGGATGAACGTTGCGCCAAATGATTGACATATTTCCTTTGTCTTGTCGATTGAAAAGGAATCGACGATCAGAATATCATCGGCAACTCCTTTAATCGATTCGAGGCATCGTCCGATGTTTTTCTCTTCGTTGTATGTAATCACCACAACAGAGAGGGAGATCACGAGTCCGGCCGCAGATTAGTTTGGGACGACGAAGTTGACAAGCTTGTTCTTGACGATTATTTTTTTGAGCACCGATTTGCCATCAAGATGGCGCTTGATGTTCGTATCGTTGAGCGCAATCCGTTCGAGCTCCTGCTCTGAAGTGTCGCGACGGACTTCGGTCTTGGACCGAATCTTCCCGTTGACCTGCAGAATTACTTCGACCATCTCCTCGATCGTCCGGGATCGTTCGTAGACAGGCCATGGTTCACACGCAAGAGAATGCTTGTGTCCGAGCGTTTCCCACAGTTCTTCGCAGACGTGGGGAGCAAACGGTGCGAGCAGGAGAACAAAGTTTTCCAACATCGCCCGAGGGCGCACCTCAAGCTTCGTTGCTTCGTTCACGAAGATCATCATCTGCGAGATGGCTGTATTAAAACGGAGTGCCTCGATATCTTCTCCCACCTTCTTGACCGTCTGATGGTAGAGCCGGTCAAAGTCCGGTGATGGCGCAATTGCTCGCAAGGCGGAATCGATCCCCCCCTCGTCGTTGACGAAGAGTCTCCATACCCGGTTCAGGAATCTGTACACCCCTTCGACGCCATGAGTGCTCCAAGGTTTCATTTCTTCGAGCGGTCCCATGAACATCTCGAATATCCGCATTGAGTCGGCGCCGTACTGTTTGATGACGTCGTCGGGATTTGCGACGTTGCCGCGCGCCTTGGACATCTTGCGCGAGTCTTCGCCGAGAATTATTCCCTGGTGACGGAGTTTTAAGAACGGTTCCTTTGATGCGACGTGTCCGAGGTCGTAGAGAACCTTATGCCAGAATCGGGCGTACATCAGGTGCAGGACCGCGTGCTCGGAACCGCCGACGTACAAACTGATCGGCATCCACTGTTTTTCCTTCTCGGGAGCGCAAAAGTGAATGTCGTTCTTTGGGTCGATATATCGCAAGTAGTACCAGCATGAGCCGGCCCACTGTGGCATTGTATTCGTTTCGCGTCTCCCCTTTAATCCCAATTTTTCATCAACGACGTTTACCCAGGAGGTAGCAAGCGCCAGAGGGGATTCAGTTGTGCCGCTGGGTTGAAATTTTTCGAGGTCGGGCAGTTCGAGGGGCAGGTCACTCTCTGCGACCGTTGCCATTGTGCCGTCTTCGAGATGGATGATCGGAATCGGCTCTCCCCAATATCGTTGACGTGAAAACACCCAATCTCGCAGCTTATACTCGATCGCATACTTGCCGGTCTTCTTCTTTTCGAACCAATCAATTATGAGCTTCTTCGCAGCCGGTGTCGGAAGTCCGTTCAGCGAGATCTCATCATTCGCAGAGTTGATTGCGATGCCGTCACCCGTGAAGGATGTTCCTGCTTGAGAATTGCCTTCTACTACCCGGACAATCTGCAGGCCGAATTTTTCTGAAAACTGGTGGTCTCGTTCGTCGTGTCCCGGAACGGCCATGATTGCTCCCGTGCCGTATCCCATGATGACGTAGTCAGCGATCCAGACCGGGATTTCCTTCTTCGTCGCCGGGTTCACTGCATATCCTCCGGTGAACACGCCGGTTTTATCCTTCTCCGCCCCTCTTTCCACTTCGCTCTTGATCATCGCCTGGGAGCGGTATTCCTCCACTGACTTTTTTTGCGCAGAAGATGTGACTATTTCGACAAGGGGATGTTCGGGCGCAAGAACCATGTAGGTGGCGCCGAAAATCGTATCGGGACGCGTTGTGAACACGCGAATTGAATGCTTGCTATTCCTGATGGGAAATTCGATATCGGCCCCTTCCGACCGGCCGATCCAGTTGCGCTGCTGTTCGACGGTTGAGGCGGGCCAGTCGAGCGTGGCGGCATCTTCGAGGAGGCGTTCTGCGTAGGCCGTAATTCGCATCATCCATTGCTTCATCGGCCTTCGTTCCACGCTGTACCCTTTTTCCGTCCACTCGGCGATCTCTTCGTTCGCAAGGACAGTCCCGAGAGCTTCACACCAATTCACGGGAATCTCCGCAACATAAACGAGTCTGAAACGGCTCAAGACATCGTGTTTTTCCTTCCGGGATTTCCTCGCCCACTCTTCCGCTGTGAACGGCTGTTCCATTTGAAGGTTTTTCGTCCCCGCTTTTTCAAGCTCCTGTTCGAGCGTCTCGATCGGCCGGGCTTTCCTGGCACGGTCATCATACCACGAGTTATAGATTTTAAGAAAAATCCATTGAGTCCATCTATAGTATTTCGGGTCGGTCGTGTTGATCTCGCGGCTCCAATCGTAGCTGAGTCCGAGCATCTTGATCTGTCTGCGGAAGGTGGCGATGTTCTGCTCTGTCGTGATGCGGGGATGGATGTTCGTCTGCATCGCGTATCGCTCGGCGGGAAGTCCGAAAGCGTCCCAGCCCATCGGATGCAACACGTTAAAGCCATTCATACGCTTGTAGCGGCACAGGATATCCGTTGCGGTATAGCCTTCCGGATGGCCGACGTGAAGCCCTGCTCCCGACGGATAGGGGAACATATCAAGGATATAAACGCATGGTTTCCCGGCCGATTCTCCGGTCGCGAAACTGCTGTGGCTGTCCCAGTAGGACTGCCACTTCTTCTCCACCTTCAAAAAATCATACTTCATGAATGCAGGGATTCCTCTCTTTCGCAAAATTCGTCCATCGAATTTAGCAAAAAACGGGCTTAGTATCAACGGATTGAAAGCTGAGAATCGGTGGCGGGCTAGAGGAGCTTGATCACGAGCATCGTTATGTCGTCGGACTGCGGCGTGCCTTGCGTGTGGGCTTCGAGCTCGCGCTGAACATGCTGAATGAGTCCTTGTGCGCTGAGATGAATCGCCAGCTTAAGAACTCCTTCAAGGCGTTCTTCGGTGAAATCATCTCCGGCTGCGTTCATCGCTTCGCTCACACCGTCGGTATACATGAGAAGCATGTCGCCCTTCGAGAGGCTGACGACTCCTTCTTCATACGGCGTCGTTGTCTTCAGCACCCCGAGTATAAGGCCTCCGAGGTCGAGTTTTTCGATGGTCCCGTTCGCTCGTAAGAGCATTGGAGGATTATGTCCGGCGTTCACATACCGGAACGAGCGAGTTGCGGCGTTCAGGACGCCCCAGAAGAACGTAATAAACTTGCTGCCGCCTCTTGTGTTCAAGCATGTGAGGTCGTTGATCCGGGCTGTCGTCGCCGCGAGGGTTGAATCGAGCGGTGCGAGCGCGCGGAGGGCAGCTTGAACATTCGCCATCAGCAGCGCGGCCGGGGTTCCTTTGCCGGAGACGTCCCCGATCGCGAAGACATACTCTCCTTCACCACGGGTCAAAACGTCGTAGTAGTCGCCGCCAACCTGTTTCGATGAAATGTTGACGGCGGC
>JBGOVN010000262.1:0-3170 GCA_041478155.1 Bacteroidota bacterium
AAAGAAACAAGAGACTTTATAAACTCGTATCATTTTTCCAGTTTTATTGACTACTCTTTTGGGAATAGACCAGAACGGGCTTTGTTAGCTCTTGAATCTGCACCGGACTTTCTTAAAAAGGCGCGAAGCAAATCCTCCCCCGAACGCATCGTCTGCAAGGTTCAAGGGTGCGCTGTCGGGGTCGTCAAGCCTGCCGCCGACGTGACCGAGATAAAGCTGGGATTGGTTAACGTCATCTTTCTTGATAAAGTTTACAGTCTTCTGTGATGCCATCTTCACAGGCGCGACTGGCGGAAGCGTGACCATCTGCCGTTCCCATCCCCCCATCAACTGCTCGATCTTCTTTCGCATCTCGTCGGTCTTAAAGTCTCCCCACAGCGCAATCATCATCTGATTTGGCACAAAGTATTTCTTGTGGAAATCAATCATGTCCTGCTTCGTAATGTTCTCGAGCGTTGCGTATTCAGTCACACGTGCATACGGATGATTCGCGCCGTAGATCAAACGGTTGAATTCTCGGTTTCCAATAGCTCCAACCTGGTCGTTCCGCCGTGAGATAGCGGAACGAGTAGCGATCTTTGCGAGCTCGACCTTATCGTCGCGGAAGGAAGGGTTCCTGAGAACATCGGCGAGAACTCCCAGCCCCGTGTCAATGTCTTCCTTGAGGACTGAAATCCGTGCACCCCCCGAAGATGTTCCGATGAATGTCTCAACCGACGCTCCGAGTCTTTCGAGCGTCTCGTCAATTTCATCGCCGGTTCTCGTCGTCGTTCCCCCCGTACGCATCACCTGTCCGGTGATCGAGGCGAGGCCGACCTTGTCGGAAGGCTCGTACCTCGAACCGGTTTTCACCATCACGGCGGCGCTGATGATCGGGAAGTCGTGGTCCTCGAGAAGGAACACAACCATCCCGTTCGAGAGTTCGAACCGGGCGGGCTGAGGGATTTGCAACGGATGAAGCTTGGGGTATTGAATTTTCTTGTAGTGGAGCGGCTTTGTCGTTTTTGTCTGGCTGTCGCCGGAACCTGCGACGCCGACCATGAGCGCAAAGAGGTAGAACATCCGGAACGATTTCATTGTATTCTCCTTAAGTGTGGCTGCGAGAGGCGGCCTGAACTTCATTTCAGCGGTTCAATTGTTCCGATGACTCGGTTCTTATTCTGGAAAATTTCGTTCGCGACCCTCTTGACGTCCGGCGCGGTCACCGCATTCAGCGCGTCGAGCTGCTTGAAGAGATCGCGCCAATCGCCGGAAACCATTTCGAAAAACGTGAGCTGGCCTGCCATACCGGCATTGGATGTGAGGGAGCGTATCAGATTCGCGCGTGCGCGCGTCTTTACCCCTTTGAGGTCTTCCTCGCTCACCATGTCTTTCTTCAATTTATCAAGCTCTTCCTCGATAGCGATCTGGCACGAGTCGTTGGTCTTACCTTGCGCTGCGATGGCGAAGAACACGAAGAGGTTAGGATATTTCTGACCGGGAAAGCCTGAAAACCCCTGCGCGTTAATCGCGAGTTTCTTATCGCGGACCAGGGCGCGGTACAATCTCGATGTTCGTCCGGAGCTGAGAAGGTCGGAAATTACATCGTACACCGGGTCGTCTGGATGCTTTGCGGAGCCCTTCTTGTATCCCATGAGCAGGATCGGCTGCGACTGCTCGTGCAGTACCACTCGTCGTTCGCTGATCTGTGGCGGCTCGACTGTCCGGACCGGTTCCGGTTTTGGTCCGGGGGCGAGGCGTCCAAAATACGTTTCGGCCAGGCGTTTTACTTCGGTTGGGTCGACATCCCCAACGACAGCCATCACGATGTTCGAAGGGACGTAGTACTTTTTGTAAAATGCTTCCGCCTCCGCTCTCGTGATCCCTTGCAGGTCCGACATGTGGCCGACAACCGGTTCTTTATAAGGGTGAGCCTTGAATGCAACGGATAAGAATTCCTCGAATAGTTTTCCGAATGGACTGCTTTCCGTCCTCAGCCGCCGCTCCTCCATCACCACATTCTTTTCTTTATAGAAATCGCGGGTCACCGGGTCGACGAACCTGTCCGACGTCAACGAAAACCAGAGCTCCAGCTTGTTGGAAGGGAGGCTAAAGAAATATTGTGTCGCTTCGGCATTTGTCGTAGCGTTGAGTCCGATTCCGCCGTTCTCTTCGATCGCCTGACCAAACTCGTTGCTGACAACATAATGGGAGGCGCTATCCTGCATCGCCTCAAATTCCTTCCTCAGGTCTTTGAGCTTCGAAGTGTCCGGTTTTCCCTTCGTTTCTTCCGCACGCAAGGATGTCCATGATTTGTCGACGGCATCGAGCCAGACTTTTTCCTTCTTATAGTTTGTTGTTCCGATCGCCGTCGTTCCCTTGAACGCAATATGCTCGAAGATGTGTGCCAGGCCCGTAATGCCGCGGCTCTCGTTGACGGCGCCGACGTCGACATACGTATGGAATGAGACGACAGGTGATTCGTGACGGGGAAGGACGAGAAACTTGAGACCGTTCTTCAGAGTGAATTCGACGACTTGTTTTTCGACATCCCGAAAACCTTCCTGTGCCGACACAAGCAACGGAGCAAGAAGTGTCAGCGCAGCGAACAGAAGTTTTTTCATATGAGCTCCTTTATATTGGAGAACACGTCGGTGAAGGAACAATGGCATGAGAGGGAGTTGAGGAACGCGGAATCAAGATACGTCTTTCCCCCGGAAACTTCAATCGGTGTATCCATCGTTCCCCGTTAGTTGATTACGGCAGAACGGCGTCGGAATTTACTCCTTCGTACTTCCTTCGCATCCTCCCGGCCCTCCAACGGTGAATGGACATGGCGACACCGATGAGGAAATATGACATCCCCGCAAGCGGCGCTGCATCCGGACCCTTTACAAGCACGATCGAAATTGAGAAAGTGGCGACACCCATGTAGATCAGAAAATCACCTATCCTCGTTTTCGTGTCGAACAATTCAAGGTCGGTAAGTTCGAGAACACGCTTCTTTTTCAAAGCGTGCAGGTGCAACAGAATGAAGACAACCTGAACGGCAATCAATCCAAGGCCGTAGACAATCATCATCGTCGATGCCTGGCCTGGTTCGAGAACTGGCTTAGTGGTCCCGTCGGCGAGTTGAACGTCATGCGAAACTCCAAAAACCGCATTGGCCACAAGACTAAAAACGAACTTGA
>JBGOVN010000133.1:0-4675 GCA_041478155.1 Bacteroidota bacterium
GAAAGTCTTCAGTTGTGCTCTTATTCCCTGCTCCTTCCTGCCTTCTAACTTAAGGCCTTTATCTCCCGTTATCTTGCTCTCGGCGTTTAGCTGTTAGCGTTTAGCGGTTAGTCTCTGCTTTCCGCCCAACTGCCTCCTGACCTCTACCTCGACCTTCTCTCTTCTCCTCAGCTCCAAGTTGAAACTTGGAGCTGACATCGCGTCCTGTCCACCCTCACCCCGTTGAGATCTCCCTCTCCCACACGCTGGAGAGGGTGGTTTTGTTCCCTATGCGGGATGGGAATCCCACGCTTGGCTCTCTGCCTACTCCTTACTGCTCACTGCCTTCTATCTTCTTCCTCCTAACTCTTTCCCCTGCCTCCTATGTCCTATCTCCTTGATTCTCCTTCCGCCGTTACCTACATTTTCCCTCGACCCTCTCACCGGAACATGTCCCCCCATCCATAACGCCCATATTGCATAGAGTATCGTCAATGAAAATCCTCCGTCGGGTTCTTAAACTTCTTTCAGAGTACTTCGCGCGTTATCCGGCAGTTCTCTCCGGCTACATCATCTACAGTTACTACTTTGTGACGACCATGAGCTTCTATAAGCACATGAAACGAGCCTCCATGGATCGTTTCCAGATATTCTCCGAATTTGACGGCATAATATGGATGTGGCTGCTTGCATTCGTCCTGGTGAAGGTCATACGGTATCGGACGTCGCTCCAGGTAGAGGAGACTATCAGGATCGAACGGGAAAAGCAAATAGAAGTTCAACAAACTCAACTGAAAACCATGCGTGAGGTGATTCGCACCCTGCAACACGAGATCAATAATCCTCTCGCCATAATCCTCGGCTACGTCAATCAGGCTGAGAAGGAAGCGACACAATCTCCAAGCCTGATGAAAGACCTGGGTGAGATTAGATCGGGGGCACACCGAATTAAGAAAACCCTCCTCGACTTTTCAAACGCAAATCAATACGACACGATAGACTCTTCGGTTGGGCCGATGGCACAGCCGAAACAAGCGTGAGAGAGCATCTTTACGACGCAAGTCCAACGTATGCGAGAATGACTGCGGCGGGGTACTCAGACGGAGACGCTTACGAAGGAAGAAATGGAATGGGAGGGCATGACATGCATGTAACAAAAAACGCGAGGGTTGAGTCCTCGCGTTTTCCACAGCGATGTAGAACAATGAAACTTTTCTAACCCCGCAGCTGCTCACAACTTCACACGCATCTTCCTTCAACCCGCAACATCCAGATTCTTTCCAGCAAGCTCCCGGATTTCGCTACCGGCAAGCCAGAGCCTCGCGATGACGCGGGGGAGGCCCGAAACTATTTCCGAAGTTGCAGAACCGTGAACGTATTTGGGACGATGGGCGGACGCGGTCGCGGATGTTCAGCGCTCGGCGGTGGTGCTGTTCCAAATTCGGCCGTCACGACAAACACAGCGTGCGTGACGAGGTCCAACGCCATTGTGCGCGCCCCTCGTTGGGTGGCGACGTTGTCGACGACCGAGAAAGCGTTCGGAGAATCTTCGTGGACGACGGTCAATGTCCCTTCGCCGTTCGAGCTGAACGCAAGGCCTGAGGCGGGGTCATAGGCGCAGGCGTCGACGCCGCTGCCGATTGGTAACGACGCGACGATATGGCCGTTCTCCGAGTCCATGACGACCATCAGTTTATTGCTGCACACGGAGAAGAGACGATGATGCTGGACATCGAAAGCCAACCCCGAGGGCCCATCACCCGGTGCAAGCGGCCATCGCGCAATGACCTTGAAGGTTTTCGTGTCGAGAGCGACGACCTCGCTCTTATCCTCAATGTTTACATAGATTCGGCCCACGCCGTCGGTGACGGCAAACTCCGGTTTTCCGCCGAGCGGAATCGTTGCGACCGAGTCTCCCGTTGCCGCGTCGATGACTGAAGCATCCTGACTTCGGCCGTTGAACGTAAAGATCTTGCGGGAAGTGGGGTCGTAGAGGATAGCGTCGGGATTCTTACCCGCCGAAACTTCCTTGAAGACCTTAAGAGTCTTCAAGTCGAAGATCGTCACCGTCGAAGATCGACCGTTGCTCGTAAACCCTCGTCCCAGTTCCTGAGCGATGGCAATTCCGTGAATTCCTTCGGTTTTGGGAACCTCACCGATAACGCTTACGGAATCCGCATCCAGCACGACGACCCGGTCGTTGTGCGATACGTACAACCGCCGGGCTTTGCTATCGACTGTGAGATAATCCCATCCTCCCTCACCTCCTACCACAGTTTTTTTCACCACATGGTAGCCCGACGATGCCAATGTGGCCGATTGGGATTGGGTTTGGGATTGGGATTGTGCTCTGCTCAAGAGAGGAAGAAGAAGAAAAACAATCAATGTTTTTTTTGATTTCATAGTGCAGCTCCGGGAAACTTGTGATTTTAGATGCTCTGTCCCTGGTAACTCGGTTAACTCTTAGCCGGCTGGGAATTCGATTTCCCTTTCTTTGCGCGCCTGACCGAGGCGATGATTGATATGCACAAGACACCCGCGACAACAGCCAGCGCAATCCCGATAGGCATGTGGTATATCATATCCACGAGCATTTTTGCACCCACGAAGACGAGCACGACGGAGAGTCCGTGACGTAGGTAGTAGAACAAGTCCATGATGCCTGCGAGAGCAAAATAGAGCGACCGTAATCCCAGGATCGCAAAGACGTTTGAAGTGTAAACGATGAAGGAATCCGTCGTAATGGCAAAAACGGCGGGAATAGAATCGACTGCGAAGACAAGGTCTGTCGTTTCGATGACGATGACGACGATCAGGAGGAGTGTCGCAAAGTGCTTACCTTCGGCCTTCACAAAAAACTTTTCGCCGTGGTAGTTTGGCGATACCCGGAAAATCGCCTTAAAAAAACGGACAATGATGTTGCGTTCGGGATGGATTTCTTTCTCCGAGTTACCGCTCAGGGCCATGCGTGCTCCCGTAACCACAAGGAATAAGCCGAAGATGTAAAGAATCCAATGAAACTGCTGGATGAGTGCGGTGCCCGTGACGATCAATGTCCCGCGCATGACCAGCGCCCCAAGAATCCCCCAGAACAACACCTTATGCTGGTAGGCGGCAGGGACTTTGAAGTATGAGAATATGAGGAGGAAGACGAAGAGGTTGTCAACGCTGAGAGACTTCTCGATCAGATATCCGGTCAGAAACTGCAGTGCAGCATCGTGACCCTTCCAGAAGTAGACACCCACATTAAACATCAAAGAGATGCCGATCCAGACCATGCTCCAGACAAGCGACTCCTTAACCTTCACCTCATGCGGTCTACGGTTAAATACGACCAAATCGAGTGTGAGCAGGAGAAGGATGAAGATGTTAAAGCCAACCCACGAGAGAATTGTATCGAGCATGAGAGTATGGTTGAGTGCTGAAGTCTCTTCTAAACCGCCATGAGAGGGGGAAAAAGGTATCGCCTACGTATACGATCTCGCCTCGGACTAATCGCGCAAACGAAGGACGCGTTTTCCCGGCCTTCAGTCATCAATGTAACAGTCGTCCTCGGCAACTGCAAGGTTCGAATGGTACGTCGGCCGGAGCTACTTGCTTCTTGTCCAGTAGTAGTAGAAGGGAAGTGAGGTGAGCAATAAGACGATGCCGATGACTGCGTTGCGTCTGTCTTCGATGAATGTATTGAAGATGAACCAACCTGCGACGGCGACAAACAGAAGAGTCGCGTAGGGGTATCCCCATGCTTTGTACGGACGTGGGACTTCCGGCATTGTTCTGCGAAGCACGATGACACTGAGCGCCGTCATCGCATAGAAAAACCACGAACCAAAGACCACATACGATGTAATCTGTTGATACGAGCCGCTGAGCGTAAGAAGTGCCCCCCATATTCCCAGCGTTGTGATCGCGATGTACGGGCTGTGAAATTTCGCGTGGACTCGCCCGAAGGATTTTGCGAACGTGCCGTCGGCGCCTGCTGCATAGAGTGAACGCGGACCGGAAAGCAACATGCCGTTCGTCGCACCGAACATCGAGCACATAATCCCGACGACGATGATCGATGCGCCCACCGGGCCGAGTACTTTCGTCGCCACATCGGCTGCGATGCGCGGCGAGCCTTGCATGACGTTGAGCGGAATGACGTAGGCGTAGGCAAGATTCGCACTGAGATACAGCATGATGATTGCGACCGTGCCTATGAGCAGAGAGTAAGGAACATTTCGCCCCGGATTCCTGAACTCGCCGGCATTGAGAGTCACGTCAACCCATCCGTCGTACGCCCAAAGAGCCGAGATCATCGCCAGACCGAAAGCAGACGTCATCCCGCTGCTCCAGTGGTCGGGCCACCAGGGTTGAAAGTTTGAAGTACTTCCCTGGCCGGAAAACAGGACGGCAAGGATCAGTCCAATCAGAGTAAGTACCTTTGCAGATGTAAAGATTGTCATGACCCATCCGCCGAACGCAACCCCGCGTATGTTGACAAGCGTTACAGCCGCAATCACCAGCATTGCGACGATCTGAACCCAACCGACCGCAAAATCCATCGGATGGCCGAAGAGAAGAAAATGATTCTTATAGAGAAGATGATCGGGCCCTATCGCAGGGAAGAAATAGGCAAGAAATGTTCCGAATGCCACTGCGAGAGCGGCGGCGGAACCGGCCTTGTTGATAAAATAGTCGTTCCAGCTGAACA
>JBGOVN010000021.1:0-9976 GCA_041478155.1 Bacteroidota bacterium
TGGGAATCCGGTTCCCGTTCGGCGGTGTGACGTTCGGATCGATTCGGGGAGCCCTGTTTACCGATCTTGGAGGAGCTTGGGATGACGTCTACCGAGAGACCAATGGAAGCATTGGGGTGGGCGTCCGGCTCAATCTGGGAGGGGTCCTCGTGCTTCGCTACGATATCGGCAAGCGCATCGAGAATAATCTCACGACGCTGCAATCAGGATTGTTCAGCCAGTTCTTCTTCGGATGGGATTTTTAACAACTTCATGAAGACTGACGTTCGACACGTCGTCATTGTTATCACGGCAGCTTTCGTTCTCTACGGCTGTGCCGGCATCTATATCGGCAGGCCGTTAAAGCCGAGTCCAGAAGATTGGACGACACTCGGAGGCGACGCCGGGCGCACGAGCAGGACCAGCGTAGCGGCAATTCCCCCGATGGAACAAATCTGGCAATACAATGCGCTGAGCGGGCTGGCGGGCTCTCCGCTGGTGCGGGACAGTGTCATCGTCATCGGAACTCTTCAGGGTGAAATCCAGGCGGTGAACATGACGAACGGAAAGCGGATCGGCTATGTTGTGATGGATTCTCCGATTGCCGGCACACCCGTTCTTGACGGCGGCAATGTGATCATTCCTCTCGCCTCCGGCATTCAAACGCTCGTCTCCTACGACCTCATCGCACAGAAGCGGCTCTGGTCGATGGCGTATGGACCCATTGAATCATCCCCTTTGTTGCTCGACCAGTATGTCTATGTGACAACGCTTGACGGAATACTGTACTGTATAGGAAAGAGTGACGGACTTGAGATATGGAAATTCAAAACCCAGCTTAAGGAAGAACGAAAGCCGATCCGGTCGTCGCCGGCGACAGACGGTCATCGTATATTCTTCGGCGGCGATGATTGGAATATCTACGCGGTCGATGCCAAGCAGGGTGAATTGAAGTGGACCTTCAAGACGCATTCGAGTGTTTTCGCCTCTCCTGTTGTCGTCGCCGACCGAATTATCGCCGGCTCGCTCGACGGGACTGTGTATTGTCTCGACGCCGCCGCTGGGACCCTTCTCTGGAAGTACGAAGCAAGGTCGAAAATATACGGCTCCGCATCCACAGACGGCTCGCTCGTGTTTGTCGGGTCAGCCGACGGCGTTTGTCACGCGCTCGACATAAGGAGCGGAGCGCTCCATTGGAAGTACTCGACACAAAGTGTGATCGACTGCGCTCCGCTTATTGCGGGAGATTTCCTCTACGTTGGGTCGTTGGATCGAATGCTCTACGTCCTTCGTGCACAATCGGGTGAAGAAGTTTGGCGGTACACGGCACAAGGGCGCATCCACGTCACCCCCGTTGTTTGGCGGAACGTCTTGCTCGTCACTTCGGAGGACAAATACATTACTGCCCTCAGGCCGAGGACTTCGCAATGAAATCGACGATAAGCATGGCAGCCGCCCTCTTTTTTCTCTACAGCCTTCAGGCACAAGACACAAGCTCCGTGAAGCCCTCCCTCGCTCCGGCCGAAGGCACACTCACTCTTTCGACTGCACCTCTGGGCGCGGATGTTTTTATCGATTCCGTTTATGTCGGCCGAACTCCGGTCAAACAAAAACGCCTTGCAGCTGGCAGACACGTCGTCAGGATTTTCTCTCCTTCTGTAACGTCATGGGACCCGTTCGTGAAGTCCGAATCACTCGAGGTCCGCGCAGGCGAGGAAGTCATCCGGTCGTCGGACGTTGGAATTCGATCAACCATTAATTCCATTCCTTCCTCTGCGAGAATTCTTCAGGGTGAGACTGAGCTCGGAACAACGCCGTTTTTCTTCAAGACGCTCGGAGGTGCAAATTTGAAGCTCTTCTTGCGGAAGGATGGTTATGAAGACACGCCAATTTCGTTCGGTGATTCGGCAGTCCAATCCCCGTTTGTGAGACTGAAGCCGCTGAATTCCGAAGTACCGTCCATGCAAGCCGAGGTATTCACCGGAATGCAACCGACCACGAAGAGCAAGGAGTGGCTCGCGATTGCCTCAGGCGCGACGATGGTGGTTTCCGGGGTCGTTGCGGCCTACCTCAAAGACCAGGCCAACCATAAGTTCGACGCCTACTTGTTGACGCAACAGTCTGATTTGCTATCGTCGACTCACTCGCTCGATGCTGCAGCGGCTATTTCGTTTGCGATTACGCAGATCAGTTTCGGTCTCCTTGCATATCTTTTTTTGCTCGAATAATCACTCGAGAGCCGTGGAAGCGCTTTGATGGTACTCAGCGCGATCCATCACCTGCGCTTACAATTCCCTTGCATTTCAGCACATCAGCGAATATATTGAACGCCCAGTTGGATTTGGTTTGCCCAAGAAGGCGATAAATCAGCGGTGTTTTCGATTCCCAATCCCAGAATGTCATGTCCTCCGACGAAATAAACTTTCTCCGCAGCGTTCCGATCTTTGCAGAGCTTGAGGAAAAAGACCTGCTGAAGATCGCAAAGCTTGGAACCCGACAGAAATACAAAAAGGGGAATATCGTTGTCCTGGAGCAGGAGAGCGGTGCTGCCCTTTTCGTTATCATCTCGGGAAAGGTAAAAGTCGTGCGGATGGACGAGGATGGCCGCGAGGTGATTCTTTCGATGTTTGGTCCCGGTGAATTTTTTGGAGAGATGTCGCTCCTCGACGGCATGGCCCGGTCCGCCAGCGTTGTGGCGACGGTAAAAGCCGAGTTGTTCATGCTCCACCGCCGTGATTTTCTCGAGCTCCTGCACGAATTCCCGATGGTTGCGACTTCGCTTCTTGCGGA
Organism: Bacteroidota bacterium; assembly: GCA_041478155.1. GTDB lineage: Bacteria > Bacteroidota > Ignavibacteria > UBA10030 > UBA10030 > JBGOVN01. The sequence continues at coordinate 2,770 of JBGOVN010000021.1, forward strand.
ACTCGCCATGCGGCTTCGCAAAGCCGACATGCAGATCAAAAGTCTCTCCCTCAAGGATGCTGCAGGCAGAGTGGCGAATGTTTTGCTCATTCTCTCGGACGACCTTGGAGTCTTTCGAAAAGGGAAAGTGGAGATCGACGACCTCCCCTTACAACAGGATATTGCGAATATGGCGGGTACATCACGTGAGACCGTCTCCCGCATGCTTCATCAGTTTATCCGGGATGGACAGGTGCACCTCAAAGGTAACAAGCTGACCATCAACGACTACGAGGGATTCCGGAAAAAGCATTTGTAGGACACCCGGTCTTCTGCGGCAAGGATACAGCGCGATTGAAGTTGAAGAATGAGGGATCATGTTGATTGTTGACGGCAGCAATTGAGATGGGGGAGCTAATGCAAAAGGAGGGCGAAGACCCCTCCAGGGTCCCGAAGGCGGACCTCCACACCCACACCACGTACTCCGACGGAACTCTCTCCCCCGAAGAACTCATCAAGAAAGCTCACAACGTCGGACTCTCGGCGATTGCGATAACCGACCACGACAACGTCGGTGCAATCGATGAGGCGACCGAATGGGGAAAACAGTACGACGTGGAAGTTATTTCCGGCCTCGAGCTGAGCGTCATGCTCGGCGAAAAAGATGTCCATATCCTCGCATTCCTGTTCGACCACGCAAACAGCAACCTTCTTGACTATCTGACCTTTTTCCGCCAGGAGCGTTTGAAAAGGGCGGAGCGGATCGTCCAAAAGCTGAACAAGATTAACATTCCTCTGAAGCTCGAGTCTGTGCTCGACCAAGCAGGTATTGGATCCGTCGGCCGACCGCACATCGCGAACGCGCTTGTTGATGAGGGTCTTGCCGGAAATTACCACGAAGTGTTCGAGAAATACATCGGCGTTGGTGCTCCGGCCTACGAAAAAAAATATCAGGTCAGCACCGCAGAGGCCGTGCGACTTATTTCGTCTGCACATGGTCTCTCCTTCCTTGCCCACCCGGGCAAATACACAACCGAAGCAGAGCTACAACAAATGATCAATGTCGGGCTCGATGGCATCGAAGTCGTCCATCCTTCTCACAATGAATCCCGACAACTCTACTACCGGAGCGTCGTCAACCAGTACTTCCTGCTCGAAAGCGGAGGTTCCGACTTTCATGGCGGAAAAAAGAATGACGATTACTCCTTTGGTACCTTCACTGTTCCAATGCACATCGTCGAGACCATGCGCAGTCGCTTGTTTTCGTGATGAAACCTGAAGGGTCGCAGGAATCGAACGAGTACTGCTCGTCCCAGAGTGCAGGTCTCCTGCTCTGATCAATCGCTCTCCACCCAGGATTAAGAAAAAGACTCAGGAATCATCAGTTGCCACGTGGGTGGAAGTTGCGTGTGCTGCGAGAAGGATATCAACGGTGATCAAGGAACTGAAATGTGGAGCGGTGGAGTAGAGGCAGTATGCGAAGGATCGTCGAACTTGTTCTGTTCATGGGAATGACTCTCCTCGTTCAAGCGAACGCCGAACCTCTCGGTGGGGATCAGTGGAAGAACCTCACGGACATGAAGTCGGTCTCATCGATTGCACTAAGGAACGGAACAATAGCCGCAACGACGGGCGGCGGCTTGTTCTTCTACGACGTTGCGAGGGCGACATTCTCAAGAGTGACGAATTCCGAAGGGCTCAGTTCGAATGACCTCAAGGCCGTCCTTATCGATGAGTCCTCGCGAGTCTGGGCCGGCGCATCCGATGGGTCGGTTAATGTTCTTGACCCGTCGATCGGTCAGTGGCACTCGACCCTCGCGATTCAGCAATCGAACCATCTGCAAAAAGGAATCCAGCGTTTTTATTCCCAGGGAGATTCTTTGTTCGTTGCGAGTCAGTTCGGAGTATCCGTGTTTAGAATATCCCGCTCGGAGTTCGGAGACACCTACGCAAATTTCGGATTTTCTTCCCAACCGACCGTGACCGACGTCCTCGTCGAAAAGAATCGGGTCTGGGTCGGGACGAATCAAGGACTTGCGACGGCACTTCTTACCTCCCCCAATCTTTCATCCCCTACTTCGTGGACCATCAATACAAGTCAGGGTCTTCCTTCCTCGTCTATTACGTCAATCGCCCTTCTCCGCGATACCCTTGTTGTGGGCACAACCAGTGGTGCGGCATTTTTTACAGGGACGATATTCCAGAGCGTTCCGTCGTTCAACGGTAGGGCGGTGACCGCTCTGTTCAGCACAACGACGCAGTTGTTTGTCCTGGTCGCCGGTCCGTCGGATTTCCGGGTCGAATCGCTAATTGGGCTCGCGGGTTCCTCAAGCGTCATCGCCATCAACGACAGCGTATCGGCAACTTCTCTCACGATCGATCCTGGCACTTCGCAACTTTGGGTGGGTACTACCTCTCGGGGTATCGCAACGTGGAACGGAGGCTCATGGCTTTACACCTCGCCGAATGGCCCGCAGTCGAACCTCTTCGTTAGCCTCGCGGTCGATGATGAAGGGGTTCTTTGGTGCGGATCAGGTATCAACGGCGGAGGTAAGGGTTTCTATCGGTACAATCCTGGTTTGCCTGACGATCGCCAGTGGAAGAATTTTACGACGTCACAGTATCCAGCGATGGGATCTGATGACTACTACAAGCCGTCTGTTGGAGCCGCCGGGTCGGTCTGGATAAGCTCTTGGGGAGCCGGTGCAGTTGAGGTTGCAGGTGATTCAATACGGCGAAAGATCGACGTTTCCTCAAAACCGTCCTTCGCCCCTACTCTCGCGAACGGTCCGAACTTTACCGTCGTTGGCGGAGCTGCGCTCGACCCAAAGGGAGCTACGTGGTTTACGAATCGAACTGCCGTGAACGGCAATTTCCTGGCGGAACTCGTCAACGACTCGACCTTCGTCTATCATAGGAATCTCTACAATGTCTCCGAAGGTGTGTTCCAGGGGCTTGTGATCGACGCGAACGGGACGAAGTGGATCGCCAACGCGGAGCCGACTGCCAAGGCAGACAGGGGCCTCTTTTTTTTCAACGAGACCGGCACGGTAGCGGGGACCGAGTTAACGAACGGATGGGGATACTTTTCGACTGCCGATGGTTTACCAAACAACACCGTCATGGCGCTCAGTGTTGACCTTGACGGGGAAGTCTGGATAGGCACCGACCTCGGTGCGATGATTATCTCGGACCCGCTCCTTCCAAAGTCCAAACACAGTGCGGTCTTTCCTCTTCGGGAACAATCGGTTCAAACAATTGCGGTTGATGCGGTCAATAATAAATGGGTCGGGACCAAGGAAGGCGTCTTTGTTCTCAGCCCGGATGGAACTCAGTTGTTGCAACAGTATAATCAATTTACAACAAACGGCGAGCTTGTCGACAACGACATCCGCTCAATCGTCATCGACCAGAGGCGCGGTATTGCCTACTTCGGTACGGAGAAGGGACTGTCAAGTTTGCTAATCGCTCCGGTTCGAACGCAGCGGAGTTATTCAACACTCCAGTTTGGACCCAACCCGTTCCTTCTTCCCGGCGACGTACAACTGACGATACAAAACCTCGTAGCCAGCAGTACGATCAAGATACTGAATGTGAACGGTCTTCTTATTTCTCAATTCAAGGCGCAGGGAGGGGGAAGAGCATTCTGGGACGGGAGGGACACGGACGGTCGATTGGTTGCATCGGGGGTCTATTTTGTTGTCGCGTTTACGGAAAACGGAAATCAGACCGTGACGGGAAAGGTTGCGGTGATAAGAAAGTAGTTGGAGAAACAGAGAACGTAGATCGAACACACACGAAAGTGGTAACCTGAGCCCGGCAGCACTCTGCTGGCGGTTCTCATCAACAGATTCAATCATCAATCTTACGAGGGAGGCATAACCTTGGAGAACACCTACAAGGACGAGATCTTCACTAAGCGTGTGCGAGCAGGAAAGCGCACGTACTTCTTTGACGTGAAATCAACAAAGTCCGAAAAGGACTTTTATATCACGATCACAGAAAGTAAACGGGTGGGTGAGGAAGAATACGAGAAGCATAAAATCTTCCTCTACAAAGAGGATTTTGACAAATTTCACGATGCGCTGGAGGAGACAGTCGCGCACGTGAAGAGTCAGCTCCTCCTGGTCTCAGTGCCTGAAAACGGAGTGCCGGCCGAAAAAACCTTGTAACGATTTTGCAAGGCCTTGGTCGTACGAACAGTGTTCGACGCACTATTCGATTCGAAGTAAGAAAGAGCCTAGTTTTTTTCCGCAGCGAACATTAGCCGCTCGATTTCCTGAAACACGCTCTCGGGCGGCAGACTTTCTTCTTGATTTTCGAGCACATTCTCCGTACATTTCCTTACTTTCTTGGGGAATTTGTACGTTTTGTCGCTTTTCTACAGAAGGATTTCGAGGGTTTGCCATCTAAAGGCCGAGCCGCCTAAAACTTCTTGAGGTTGTGGACAGCGTGGGCGCACTGCGTATTAACATTTCGAAGCTCTCGCCGGGGATCCATCAGTATTCCTTGGTGGCGGATGCGACGGAGCTAGGTCTCGAAGGAGGGCTTGCCGGACCGGTTTCGGTAAAGTCATCCATCGAAAAATCGGGCAGCCAGCTCTTTCTTCAGGTGTCGTTGACCACCTCAGGAACTTTCACCTGCGACCGTTGCATTGACGATTTTACAAGGACTATCGCTGGAGCATACTCCGTTGTTTACGCTCTCGACCGGGGCTCAAAGGAGAGAACGTCGAGCACTGAGAGCGAGCTCCTGGAGCTTTCTGCAGATGCAAATTTCTTAGACCTTGATGAAGATGTCCGCCAGTACGCTTTGCTCGCTGTTCCATTGAAGCTGTTGTGCAAGGATGACTGTGCGGGATTATGTCCCACATGCGGCAAAAACAGGAACCGGGAGTCCTGCAAATGCGAGGATGAAACTGTTGACCCTCGATGGGAAGGACTCCGGGACATTTCGAGTAATTAATTCATACGACACGTTGCCAGAATAAGGAATTGACCAATGCCGAATCCGAAACGACGCCACTCCAAGACTCGAGGCCGAAAACGCCGAACCCATTATAAAGCCACCGCTCCTGCGACGCAGGAATGTTCCAACTGTCACGAGCAAAAACTTCAGCATCGCGCCTGCCCTCATTGCGGATATTATGACGGCCGCTCGATCATCACTCCCAAAGAAGCCTAGCGAACCCCGCACTCGAAGATCGTCCCGAAGAAGGCCGGATTGGTCGCACAACCAATACATGCTCCCTACGCGAAGCGCATTGTACTCGATGCCATGGGGGGAGATTCTGCGCCCGGCCACGAAGTTGATGGCGCAGTCGAGGCTCTCAACAATTCAAAGGGCACGTTCGAGATCATTCTGGTCGGCGACGAGATAAAAATCCGAAAGGAGCTGGAACGACATTCCAGTCGAGGCACTATCGCCTTGTCCGTCGTTGGCGCGTCGCAGGTGATCACAATGGAGGATTCTCCGACCGCCTCCGTCAAGCTCAAGAAGGATTCTTCGCTCGCCGTCGGAATGCGAATGCACCAGGAGGGTAAAGCGGATGCGTTTGTCAGTGCCGGCAACACCGGGGCCGTTCTCTCGGCATCAACGCTGATTCTTGGTCGCATCAAGGGCGTCAGCAGGCCCACGATTGGAACGTTTATCCCGTCAGTAAAGGGGGTATGTTTGCTCCTTGACGCAGGAACAAACGTTGACTGTCGTGCACAACAACTCTACGAATTTGCAGTTATGGGGAGCATCTATTACAAGAAAATGTGCAGGAAAGAGAATCCAACTGTCGCCCTCTTGAATGTAGGGGAGGAAAAAACAAAAGGGACGGAAGTAGTCCTGGAGGCCCACAAACTCCTTTCGCAGAGCAAGCTGAACTTTATCGGCAACGTCGAGGGGCGGGATATTCTTGGAGGGAAAGCCGATGTTGTCGTCTGTGACGGATTTGTCGGAAATATTGTGCTCAAGTTTGGCGAAAGTGTGCCGGGTTTCTTGAAGAGCAGACTGCGAAGTGTCGCAGCAGCGAGTCTCGTAAACAAAATGCGGGTGGGCGTTGCGAAATCAGCTCTCAAAGCGGCGCTCAACGACTTGGACCCGAATGAGGAGGGGGGCGTTCCGGTCCTCGGTGTGAATGGAGTCTCGATCATCGGCCACGGGAGTTCATCCCCAAAAGGAATTAAGAATATGATCCTGCGTGCGGTTGATGTTATCAACATAAAGTTGAACGTCCACATTGAGGAAGCGCTTGCCGCGTCTCTTCAAAACAACTCTCCGGAAAACTCTTCTGTCGCGCTGACGGTCTGATGTCTATGGATGTACGAAGAGCGGCTATAACAGCGGTCGGGCATTACGTCCCAGAGAAGGTGATGACGAACCACGAGCTCGAGAAGCTCGTGGATACAAACGACGAGTGGATTCGCACACGAACCGGCATTCGTGAGCGGCGAATACTCGAACACGGTGCAACGTCCGACCTCTGCGTCAAGGCGATCGAACTCCTGCTTTCAAACCGGAAGATCGATGCGTCGGAGATTGACCTGATCATCGTGGCGACAGTTACGCCGGATATGCTTTTTCCCGCGACGGCTTGCATCGTGCAAAACAAGATTGGCGCGCGAAACGCGTGGGGTTTCGACCTTTCCGCAGCATGCTCCGGGTTTCTGTTTGCTCTCACAACCGGAGCCAAGTTCATCGAAAGCGGGGCGCACAAGAAAGTTCTCGTAGTCGGTGCGGATAAGATGAGCGCTATTCTTGACTACACTGACCGCAACTCGTGTATCCTGTTTGGCGACGGCGCCGGTGCAGTGCTTCTGGAACCTACCGAGGAATCCGGATACGGGTTGATTGACCAACGAATGTATACGGACGGATCGGGCGGAGCGTATCTCTACCAGAAGGGTGGGGGAAGCCTCCATCCGGCAACGCACGAGACGGTCGACCAAAAGATGCACTACCTCTATCAGGACGGGAAAGCAGTTTACAAGCTTGCCATCATCGGTATGGCCGATGTCGCCGCAGAGATTATGGCCCGGAATCATCTCAAAGCCGAGGACGTCGCATGGCTGGTACCGCATCAGGCTAACCTTAGAATTATCGACGCCACTGCAGAGCGGATGGGTATCGACCGCAGCAGGGTCATGGTCAATATCGAAAAATACGGCAACACGACGGCGGCAACTATTCCGCTCTGTCTTTCGGAATGGTGGCACAACGGTCAACTCACACGCGGACA